>NZ_JABFCR010000027.1:0-31042 GCF_013087555.1 Mucilaginibacter humi | reverse complement strand
TGCCCGAGTTTGAATTACCCAGCGCTCAACCAATCCGTCACCGGGCAGTTCGGAGAGATCTGCACCGATGATCCACATTTGAGAACATCTCATCTCTCTCCAGCAATAAAGAAGGTCGCTGCCGTTATTAGTGATGGCGTTATCACATACTCATAGTGTTTGGATATTTAGCCGTTATGGGCCGGGCAACCATCGGCACGGTTTAACAAGGCAAAATAATTTGACACGCCGCGGGCTTTGCCCGAGTTTGAATTACCCAGCGCTCAACCAATCCGTCACCGGGCAGTTCGGAGAGATCTGCACCGATGATCCACATAATACAAAAACATCAGGAGTACTCCGGCACGTACAACCGGTAGTTTAAACATCAGGAGTACTCCGGCACGTACGCCAACCGGTAGTTTAAAGTATATACAAGCTATCGTAGCCAGTATCAGGCCCAGCGAAAAGACCACATACAGCCGCTTGATGATGTTTTGGGTGCGCAACGGGCGCTTTTTAAAAGCGGCGGCAAAGCCACCGGCCAAATACATATCTGCCGCAAAAATAACGGCCCCTACTACAATAATTGTAAATAATTGGCTCTGCATCTATCGTTAACGTTAGTAACGATCATCATCTATGTCCAGATCGTCATCATCATCAGGCTGCAAATTAAACAAACTGTTGAACATATCAGAGAAAGCAAAACCATTATCTAAAAATCCTTTACTTAACTGCGAGAACTCGGCCGGCCATGCAGCACAAACTCCATTAAAATTAACTGCTGGCTCTCTACCAACCGCGGGTGGATCTTTTTAACCAGTTCCTTTAAGCCGGTAACCGAGTTCAGTACTTTTTTATACTCTGCAAGCGGCAGGTCATCTAAAACAGCAAGCGTATTGCCCTCGCTAAACCAGTTGATGATCTCGGCATATGGGTTTGGCGCTTTGGCTTTCTTGGCTTTCTCAGGGTCGGGGAAAAATTTAAGCAATAATGTTTTTATGGCTTTGCCGATAAGGATGTTAGCGACCTTAGCCGGGCCTGCGCATCATCGCGTTTTATCAGCAGCTTTACCGTAGCGCCTTTTGATCCTTTTAATAACTGGCTTACCTGGTCGCTGTTTTTGCCATCAAGTACAATGTCGTTTATTTTCATCACCTGGTCGCCGGGGCGCACATCGGCCTTTTGGGCAGGGAAGCCTTCAAAGACATTGGAAATATAAACCTTATTGTTTCTTGAAAATATGCTGGCGCCAATACCACCATATTGGGTGCTTACATAGTGTAGCTTATAATCTTCAATTTCCGATTCGGGTACGAACTCGGTATAAGGGTCTAAGCCATCAAGCATGGCGTCGGCGCCGGTCTTTAAAAACTTGGCGCTGTTAATATCATCAACATAATTAATATTAACCTCTTTATATAAGGATGCAAATACTTCCAGGTTTTTCGAGATCTGGAACAGATCATCACTAAAACTCCATATACCTAAGGCTAATGCTATTATACCCGTAGATAAAATGAACCTTTTATATTTAACTATCACACCCTTTTTCATCGTAAAAAAACTTAATATTATAAAGCTACAAAAAACTGCCTGTAAAATACTTAACTGTTTTTACAGCCTATTATTGTCAATATTAACCAAAGCTTTTTTAAGGGTAAATACCACATACTCCCGGTTGCGGTTAACCAGATGCATCAGGTTAGTAATTAGGGCATCTTCCTGTCCTTCTGTATAGTTTAATTGAGCATCGGTTAAATGGTTGTATTTACGTTTAACTTTAATTTTAACACGTTCCCACTCTTTGTTGGTTATACTTATTTCAGCCATAATTAAATATTTTTAACAAAAATAGAAAAAATACAACACGGGCAGTGTCAAAAAATTGGTACAGCTATTGTTAAACCATTGCCGATGGTTATAATCAAACCCATCAACTTATAACAACTAAATATCAAACACTATGAAAAAGTATGTATTAAGCGCCATGTTACTAATAGCAGCAAGCATTAGTGCCAGCGCACAGTTTAGCCTTGGGATAAAGGGTGGGGTAAATTACTCCAAATTACATTCAGATAATTTTAACTCAACATCAGTTGCAGGATACCAGCCGGTTTGTTTGCCCGGATAGGCGGCGGGATTTATTTACAGCCCGAAGTTTATTTAAGCAGCACAGGTGGCAAATTCAATTCAAACTCGGGCAATTATAACGGCGATGTTAAGTTTACTAACTTAAATGTTCCATTGCTTGTTGGCTTTAAATTTGGCGAGAAAAATTTAAATTTCCGTGTAATGGGTGGCCCTATTTATACTTCGGTATTAGACAAAAAACAAAACTTATCGGCTAATTTTGGTACCGCTTATGCCGATTTTGGCAACTACAAAAATAGCACTTTAGGTTACCAGGCCGGTGCCGGTGTTGATATTGGCCCAATTACTGCCGATTTACGTTACGAAGGCGATTTGACCGATATTGACCGCAATTACGGCCAGCGCCAAAACCTATGGGCTTTAAGCGTTGGTTTTAAATTCTTTTAATCAGTGTTTTGAGGTTAAGGATTGGAGATTAGTTAAATAATCACAAACCTCTATCCCTAAAAAAGCCGTTATATCTTAACCGATGTAACGGCTTTTTTGCGTTTTGGCATTACTGTAACCGTACTATTTTTTATACATTGCAGTATAAACCCCTGAATTTTAGTATGAGATCAAAAATTGCACTTATCGCACTATCGATATTTATAAGCACTGTATGCGTTGCCCAAACTAAGGCCAAAGTTAAAGCAGATACGCCATATATAAGCGGTAAGCCTTTGGACACAATGAAGATAGTCTTCTTCGGATCGTCTGTACCATACGGTATAGGCGCTACTAAAAATCATGGCTACGCGTACTTTTACAGAGATATATTAACTAAACGTGCTGCAGATGGTGTAGGCAAGAATTGGAAAGTAGCCAATATATCGCGTGGCGGTGATAATACGCCTAAAGTACTTGTTAGATGGCGTGGCGATCTGGTACCGCAAAAAGCTAAATATGTTATCTACGCGCTATCATTAGGCAATGAATTCATACATGAAAAGGGCCCGGGCCAGTATACGCAGTTTAAAACCAACATGTTAAAGCTGATAGCCATGGCCCGCGACAGTGGGTATGTGCCGATAATAACCAACGCCTACACCCGCAACGATTTTAATGAACGGGATTATCACTACACAAAGGAATTAAATATGTGGATCAACTCGCTTGATGTGCCATCAATAAATTTATTGGGCGGGGTTGATGATGGTACGGGCAAATGGGCGCCGGGCAACTGGTACAACCCCGGTCACCCCAATGATGCAGGACATTTGGAACTGGCCTATACCATAGTACCTTCATTATTTGATGCTTTGAGTAATAGTAAGCCTTCGCCTAAAATGGTGGAGAGTGCCGGTACCACATTAAACTCAAACCTGATTGATTTTAAGCCGGATAATATTACTCACCCTTTTACCACTACTATTACCATTAAGGCTGATGGCAAAGGGCAAATCATGCAGTTACTGGATAGCATAGCCCATGCCGGATCAATAATTATTACCGATAAAGGCACGGTTAAATACACCTCGCCGCAATACCAGCAAATAACAGGCTCCACTAAAATAACCGGAATGGCAAAATAACTACGCCCGCAACGAAACGCAGCTATACTCTGCTTCCGCCCGCAAGGCCATACTCCCGGCCCGGCGTGCTGACAGGCCATTGCGCTTTTTTGATTGCTCATTAATTACTAAAATCTTGGTCAGTGCCCAAAACCGTCATACGGGCAGCTTCGGATGAAATCAGGTAAAACAAGTAGGATGGTGCGGCTGCAAAGGCATTGGTAATTTTGCCTGAAGCGAGGGCTTGTGTGACAACAGGCGGCAAAAGGACCGGGCCTTAGGTTTTAGGTTTTAGCGGATTTGCAGCGTATAAGGCTTGTGCGGCAGAGAAGTAACGTTACCCGGATGACTGGCCGGTTGTACCATCGCTCAATAACTGCGATCCGGTATAAAAGCCTTCCACACCCGCCCTAAAGCTATTTTCTATTTCGTAGGTAACATCGGCGCTTATTTTATTTTTTGGCGTGAGTGTTTGCGCATTTACAACATCGTTAAAATACTGCCGGGTATCAGTATAGGTATAGCCCGTAAATACCCAACTCATCCATAATTACTTTAACATTGGTTTCTAAGCCGCGGGTTTTCAAATAGCCATCGGCATTAATAAATCTATTATTCATCAATACCAAAGGGTTATTTACCCGGGTGTAAAAAAACAATTGGTTAATATTCACAACGGCATCGCCAAGTATTGCGCGGTAATTAATGTCACCATTTAGCCCTATTGATTTTTCGGCTTTAGTTTGCTCAATTATTAGCGGTTGCAAATATTGATATCCCTGTTGCTCTGTTTCGTCATTAAATATTGTTGGCATTTTATAACCTAAGCCCCCTATCCTGCTGGTTAGGTTACTGTTTAGTTTTATTAATGCGTTTATACGTGGCAACAAGATTAACCCGTTTGATTGGTCAGCAGATGGTGTATTATAATCAAGCCTCAACCCGCTCTCAATCGAAAACCAGCTATTTGCCTTATAAGTATTTTGCGCAAAGCCACCTAACGTACTTAATGTATAACCCAATTGCTGATAGGGTGGTTGGGCCGATAGATAGTCAGTCCAGGCATTGCCGCCCAAAACCCAGTTAGCATGCCGCCCATTGTATACATAATTGATCTCGGTGTATGATGATGTTTGCCTTGCGTTAAAACTATAAGCGGGTTCGGTATAACGTCTGTCAAAATATCCAACGGTATTTTTAATATTTAGCTGACTGGCGGAGTCGATAATATGGGTAAACGATAGTTGGGTAGAAAACCTGTAGCTGGTATTTTGCTCAAAGTATTGATGCATAGCATTGGTGTTACCATTCAAGACCTCCATGTCACCACCACGCCTATTCTCGTAGGTAGCATTTACACCAACCCAACCTTTATTTTTATCGTCAATATATAAAAACAGTTTCGGGTTTATACCGAAACGGCTGGTTTTAGGCACGGCAGTAAACTCGGTATTGCCCGGCGCGTATGTTCTGCTATGGTTATAGGTGGTGAATATAGTTGTGCCAGTATGCTGCCATTTTTGCGCATAATAATTGCTAACGTCCAAGCCCTTAGCTGTATTTTGGTTAAGTAAAAAGGTTAATTCAGGTTCTGCCTGCGGGGTTTTGCTTATTAAATTAACCAGCCCGGCTATTGCGCCGCCGCCATATAATGTAGAGGCCGATCCTTTAATAAACTCAACCTGTTTTAAGTTGAGCGGCGAAACCTGCATTAAGCTTAACCCACCCGAAAAACCCCGGTACAGCGGCATACCATCCTGCAGAAGCTGTGTGTAGCGGCTATCAAGGCCCTGGATCCTAAAGTTGGCAGTGCCGCTTACAGCCGATGTTTGCTGTACATTTATCCCCGTCGATTCACCCAACAGCATTTTTATATCGCCGGGCCGCATGGTTCCTTTTTCGTCAAGCTCTTCTTGCGGCAATGCTTCTACACGTGTGGGGATATCGCGCAGATTTTGATTGGTACGGGTGGTTTGTACGGTTACTTCGGCCAATTCGCCAGATTGAGGTTCAAGAAATATCTGCAAAGATTGGATTGTTTCCGTGGCCGGAAACGCTAACATTTTGTTTTGTTGAAAATAACCTACCGAAGTGAATTTTACTTCAAACTTACCATTTGGGATATTTGATAAGGTAATGTTACCGGCTGTATCAGCCGCTGCCACAAGGTTTAAGGCTGGTATAGCGACTGTGGCTCCCGGTATTGCCCGGTGGGTCTTATCATCTTTAATAACAAATTTGTATTGATGTTGAGCGCGCGATATATGGTAGCCCAGCAAGGCCAGCAGTAAGAAATAATATTTCATTAAAATAAGTTAACACGTGCAATAGCACAGCGAGTTACAGGATGATCCGTAAAAACGGAATTAAAAAACAGAGCTTAACTTATTTGAGCGCGAGGGGGCGTAATGGTTCTTCTTGAAAACCGGAAAGATTAGCAGAAATTGAAAGTAGCGGATGCACAACTTCATAATGTTCGTTAATTAAAATGCTATTTTCATAGGCAACAACCAAAACTATGCTGCAACAATCGCTTGCGTGTTGAAACTGTACGGCCGATCTACGGTTTTCAGGCGCATCATGCTTGTTGTGCCCAAAAACATCACGGCCGCCTAATAAGTAATCGCCTACAAAATCTAATATCCCTTTTTCATCTGCTGATACCAATTTCTCATACGAATGGTACATGGCGGGCAAATCTTGCATTAAACAAAAATCGCCCAATGGCAAAATACTGCTTCCTGCAAAGAAATAGAAGCATAGCAAGTATGTGATGATTCTTTTAATCATTAATGCTGCAAAATTATAATTATTCCGGGTTTTAAAAAAGCTATAAAACAAGTACGGCCCTCTGATGGGCAGGGGCCGGTACTAACCAATTATAAACCTAAATTATGAGAAGAGCTGTAGGAGAAGGAGTCGAACCTCCACAGAGTGGTTATTCTTATTGCTAAGAGTTTCCCATGATCTCCGCCACCGCGACGAGGAGGTGTGTCTGCCAAAGTTTCACCATCCTACAGTATTGTTATTATTAATTCACGCCGGTGAATTGCTGTTGGGGAAGGATTCGAACCTCCACAGAGTAGTTAGCCCGCTTCGGGTTTCCTATGATCTCTACCACCGGGACAAGGAGGTGTGTCTGCCAAAAATTTCACCACCCAACATTATGTGATGCATTTGTTTTAAAGAACTCAATAAGCTATTAGGTCCAATTGCTTATTACAAACATAACAGACCTATCAATTCCTTGCAAATATTTCAACAAAATAATTTTATTTTTATTTAAATAATAATTATACTTGTATTTCAATAAAGATATTCAAATTTATGTCCCACAGAAAGTCTCAAAATTTAGAAATTGATAATCTTGATATCCAGATTTTATCAATATTGATGAAAAACGCTACTACTCCTTACACCGAAATTGCTAAAGAGTTGATCGTTTCCGGCGGAACTATCCACGTGCGCATGAAAAAGT
This sequence comes from Mucilaginibacter humi, assembly GCF_013087555.1. Taxonomy (NCBI): domain Bacteria; kingdom Pseudomonadati; phylum Bacteroidota; class Sphingobacteriia; order Sphingobacteriales; family Sphingobacteriaceae; genus Mucilaginibacter; species Mucilaginibacter humi. The sequence continues at coordinate 23,935 of NZ_JABFCR010000027.1, read as the reverse complement.
TGGAAGAAATGGGGGTAATAAAAGGGGCCAGTTTAGAGGTTGACCCGCAAAAACTGGGTTATGATATTACCGCTTTCCCGGGGATATTCTTAGAAAAAGGCTCGCAATATAATGATGCGGTTAAACAGTTAAAAACCGTTAAAGAAATAGTTGAGTTGCATTATACAACCGGCAGCTACAGTATTTTCGCTAAAATCATTTGCCATGATACCACCCACCTGCGCGAGGTATTGAATGAGCAAATACAAGGTGTTAAGGGCATACAACGCACCGAGACATTTATATCATTAGAAGAAAGTATCCGCAGACAGATAACTTTGGAGTAACCACCACTTACGCTTTACATAATTAGAAAGGCTTGCCGTAATGGCAAGCCTTTTTGTTTTATATATAAGATTTGTCATTTCGATACGAGGGACGAGTGAGAAATCTTAAACGACGATCCATAACAGGGCGTATAAGATTTCTCACTTCGTTTCGAAATGACAAGATGTCTAATTACGACGTAAACGCCAACAATGCCCGTTCTACCCTATCAATAGTTTCATCCCTACCCAATAACGAGGCTATATCAAAAACATGCGGGCCAAACTTGCCGCCCACCAGCATAATGCGGAACGGCAGCATCACATCGCCGGTTTTTAAACCTTTTTCTTCTGCTAATGCCTTAAAGGCAGTTTCAAAATCGGCAGCTATTATGGTTGGGGTTGATTTTAATTGTTCTATAATGGTATTAAAGAAAGCTGTTTTCTCCTCCGTCCATTTTGGCTTAACAGCGGCCGGGTCGTATTCGGCAGGGGTTTGGAAAAAGTATGCAGCTTGGGGATAAAAATCAGTCAGTAATATGCAACGATCCTTTATCAAATCAATAACCGTAGCCAGTAAGCATCATCTTTTATAGTAATACCTTTACTCTCTAAAACCGCTTTAACTTTTGGTTGCAGGGTTTGGGCAGTTGATCTTTTGATCCACTCGGCATTGAACCACTTGGCTTTCTCGAAATCAAACTTAGCGCCGGCTTTACTTATCCGGTCAATAGAGAACTTCTTAACCAGTTCATCCAAAGTAAATATTTCCTGCCCTGATCCGTCATTCCAACCCAGCGTTGCCGGGAAATTCACAAACGCTTCGGGTAAAAAGCCCATACCGTCAAATCCGGCAGCGCCATCCCAATCCAATGCAAACACCGGGAAGCCCAGGCGCGCCCCATCGCGTTTGCTAAGTTTACCGTTACCATCGGGTTTTAATATTAATGGTAAGTGCGCCCATTGCGGCATATCGGCTTTCCAGCCTAAATAATCCCATAATAATAAATGTACGGGTGCAGATGGCAGCCACTCCTCGCCACGGAAAGCGTGCGAGATCTTCATCAGGTAATCATCAACCACAACGGCTAAATGATAGGTAGGCATGCCATCAGCCTTTAATAAAACTTTATCATCAACCTGATTGGTTTCAAAAGTAACGCGCCCGCGGATCATATCTGTAAAGCTAACCGATTGGTCCGCCGGTATTTTTATGCGGATAACATGTGGCGTATGGTCGGCCAATAGCTGGTCAACCTCATGCTGTGGCAATGACAGTGAGTTGCGCAAGGTATCACGATATACCTGCCCATATTGAAAATTAGGGATCTCCTTACGGTTCTTGTCCAGTTCTTCGGCAGTATCAAAAGCGTAATAAGCATGGCCCTGCATTACCAGGCGTTCGGCATATTCGCGGTAAATGCTTTTGCGCTCGCTTTGGCGGTAGGGTGCATATTGGCCGGGGTTCAGTACACTTTCGTCGGGTGTGATACCGCACCAGTTTAAGCAATCAATAATATATTGTTCGGCGCCTTCTACAAAGCGATTTTGGTCGGTATCTTCAATACGTAAAACAAAATCGCCGTTATGCTTCTTAGCAAAAAGGTAATTAAACAAAGCGGTACGTACGCCACCTAAATGCAAGCCGCCGGTTGGGCTTGGTGCAAATCTTACTCTAACTCTTTTATCTGACATTGTGCGGCAAAGATAATTTTTTAGTCGGGAAGTTTGAATGGGGTAAAGTCCGGGGATGTAAAGTTATCTTTAAGGCCGTAGTCGGAAAGTCAGTAAGTCCGAAACATCATTCGCAATCATCTCTTTCAGACTTGCGGACTTCCTGACTATAATTAAATTATAAGATACAAACCTATTTTACGTTATTTGGGACTGATATGCTAAACACCTACGAAAATAAAAGGCTCTGGAAATATATATTGCTTGCCTTTGCTTTGATTATAGCAAGTGGGTCTTTATTTTATACCAAATACCCGCCCTTAACATCGCGCGGTCAGAGCGTACACGGGCGCAAGTTTGGGCCATGAGCATGAAGCAGGTAATATCTGCCGATGACAATGATTTTTTACCCTACATCTTTGCGGTGAGGGATAGTTCCATAGTACCGGCTATAGTAACCGACGAGAAAGGCGATATACAAACCTTTAAAGGGCTTGATACTACAAAAACCTATATACCACCTATACCCGAAGCTGTAAAGGAGCCGAACGCGCCACATTATGATCCTGGTTATTTTAAGGATGAGCTGGAAACCATGAAAGCGCAGCATGAGCCTATAAAAATAATGCTGCCGCGGGGATACTGGCTGATATACTATAAAGACTCAGACCTGCTGACGCAATTAAAGATATTTCCCTACATTCAGCTTTCCGTTATTGCGGCATTTTTACTGTTGGCATATACGTCATTCAACTCATCGCGTAAATCAGAGCAAAACCAGGTATGGGTAGGTTTGGCTAAGGAGACCGCGCACCAGCTGGGTACACCCATATCCTCACTAATGGCGTGGATTGAATTAATAAAAGACAAGTTTAACGCCGAGGACGACCCGCTAATGGCCGAAATGGAAAATGATGTTAAGCGGCTGGAAATTGTCGCCGATCGTTTTTCGAAGATCGGCTCAAAACCAAAATTAGAGGAGCATTCCGTTTTTGATGTGGTTGAGGATTTTGTAAATTACTTTAAGGTAAGAGTTAGCAGTAACATCAGCTTTGAATTAACGGGCGACAAGGATCTTGTGGCTGGTTTGAATGTCCCGTTGTTTGACTGGGTGATAGAAAATTTATTAAAGAATGCAGTAAATGCCATTCAGGGCAAGGGAAGTATTAAGGTTAATATTGGCACCAACAAAACCAGGGGACAAGGTAATAATCGACATTACCGATACAGGTAAAGGCATCCCCAGATCTAAGTTTATTACTGTATTTCAACCCGGTTATACTACCCGGAAACGAGGTTGGGGCCTGGGCCTGTCGCTAACCAAACGGATGGTAGAGAATTACCATGACGGGCAAATATTTGTGCGCGATTCTGAGTTGGGGAAAGGCACAACTTTTAGAATAATATTAAAAAACATACGATACAATGGACAGACCTAACACCGGCGATCATGCAGCTTTTTATGACAGGTACGTTGACCTTGTTAATGACGAACCAATTTTAGAAACGCTTGAAAAGTTAAAGACAAGCACTTACGATTTCTTTTGCAGCCTAACCAATGAACAAGCCAATTATGCTTACGCGCCGGGGAAATGGACCATTAAAGAAGTGGCCGGGCATTTAACTGATGCAGAGCGTACATTTGCCTATCGCGCATTCGCATTTTCGCGCGGGCAAAGCGAATTGCCGGGTTTTGATGAGAATGAATATGTGGAAAAAGCAACATTTAACACCCGCACTCTACAAGATCTTGCGGCCGAATTTAAAGCTGCCCGGGAAGCTAACCTGTATATGCTGCGTTCATTAACCGAAGATCAGCTAAACATGGTTGGCGCTGCCAATAATGCCAACATTAAGATAAACAGCATACTTTATATAATGGCCGGCCACGAGCTGCACCATTTGAATATATTGAAGGGACGCTACGGCGTTTAAAAAACAATAGGCGAAAAGCATGATGCTTTTCGCCTTTATTTTAAAGGATTTGTACTCAGTTTTCAATGTCCTTCTTAGCGTCTTTCTTTTCGATAAGGTATGATATAAACAAACCTCCACCCCCAAATATGGCTATCATTGAAAAGTATATTGCCGGGTTATCGTTATTTTCTTTTGCGAAATACAATGTGTTGTCTAATATATAGGCTAAAAATAACCCTAAACCCGATCCAATCAGCAGGCAGCCCCGTGTAAGCACAAAATTGCGGTTAATGGGTTTGGTTACTTCAATTCCCGGATTCATGCCACGCTCAATCATGGCCATTTTTTCGCGGCTACGTAAATAAACAATTCCAAATATTAAGGCAAAAAGCCCTACTGACACAACGATGGGGATCAAAACCCCGATTAAACCTATACTCATTTTATTTAAATTTAAATTAGTTACTTACTATCCCACCCTAATTGGTGTATTTGTAAGCTATGACTACACGTTTTTTCAGGAGGTTACACTCTCGTGAAATTATTTTCAAATAGCTGCAAAGGCGGCGGCAGCTACAGTTCTTTATTATGCCCGCTTCTGCCACTGTTACTGCCACTAATATATTATATTTACAATAAGGTGTAACCCGGGCAGGTTTTACGTAGTCAGAGGGTATATAAGATGCAGAGTAAGCTTTCGGATATCGATTTGATCAAACAAACCCGGGCGGGTAACCAGTGTGGCCTATGCCGATCTGGTTAAACGGCACCAGCGTTTTGTTTTTACGCTGGCTATGCGTTTTACCAAAAGCCGTGAGGATGCTGAGGAAGTAGCGCAGGATTGTTTTATAAAAGCCTACCGGTCATTAGATACTTTTAAGCAGGAATCGAAATTCAGCACCTGGTTGTATAGTATTGTTTATACTACGGCCATGACATCGCTACGCAAAAAAAGGGTTGATACTTCGTCTATAAATGATGAAGAAACATATATACAAATAGAGAATGTATCATCAGGTTTTGATACCAACAACGTCGAGCATAAATCGAGGTCGTTTTATCTTAACCAGGCTATTGAGCAATTAACAACCGATGATGCCACTATAATTACCCTATTTTATAAGGGCGAACAATCCTTAGAAGAGATTGCGCAAACCCTTGGCATTGAGGCAAACAGCGTGAAGGTTAAACTATTCAGGGCGCGCCAGCGTTTGAAAGAAAAGCTGGAACGTAATTTAAAACACGAGGTTAAAGAACTGATATGAAAAGCATAGAGGAAAAACTTTGGAACTATATTGATGGTACCTGCACTGCCGCCGAGCGTGCCGCCATTGATTTGTTATTGGTTGACAATGAAGAATACCAGCAAACCTATTTAGAGCTACTGGCCCTTAACCGCGAAATAGCCGGGATGGAACTGGAAGAGCCATCAATGGCTTTTACCTATAAGGTAATGGAAAACATACGTGCCGAACATGCGCGCCAGCCTTTAAAAACACACATCAATAATAACATTATTAAATTTATAGGCGGTTTTTTTATCATTACTATCACCGCTATTTTAATAATGGTGCTGGCAAGTATCAATTGGTCGGCAGCGGGGCAGGTAAGCGTACCTGCATTTACAATACCCGATCTATCAGGCATCATTAATAATTGGATCTTTAAAGCCTTTATGTTTTTTGATGTGGTGTTGCTGCTATTTGTAGTTGATGGATTTTTGCGCAAGCGCATCTTGTATAAACAAGCGTAATCTATTTTAGACACAATTGTGTCTAAAAATGACAACACGCTATTTTCTATTTTGGACAGTACTTTCAATAACATAAGTAATAGCATACTTAAAACGCCTGGTTTTAAGTATTGGCATGCCAAACCATAATATTGGTATAGTAATTGCGTTAGTATTTACAAGCTGGCAAACTTGCCAGTTTAATTGTGATAAGGTTTAGGTTGAATGCCCCTAAGAAGCAAGTTCGAAGGGGCATTTATTTTTTACCGGATTTTTATTTATACAGCTTCATATAACATTTTATAAAGCCAACAAAAAAGCCCCATGCGATTGCATGGGGCCTTTTTGTTATTAAATATTACTACGTATTAATTATTGTTCCTTTTTAACAGTAGTAGTAGTTGTTGTTTTTGTACTTGCAGCTACCGCTGGTCTTTTATATACATGAGTTACCGCACGACGTTTAACCGGGGTGTTAGTATGTACTACATGCGCTGTTGATGTTCTGGTAGCGCTGGTTGTAGTTTGTCTGGTTGTTACAACTGGTTTCGTGGTAGTAGTTGTCGTTACTGTAGTTGCAGGTTTAGCTTCGGTAGCAGGTGCTACCACAACTACCGGCCGTGGTGCCGGCGCTGGTGCAACAACTACATGGGTTTTACCCGTTGCTGCGGTTGCAGCTGCATTGCTTATCGCTTCGGGTGTGCCTTTGCCCTCTACTTTTATTTTGGTTACCTGTCGGCCATGTACGCCAACTTTAACTTTCTTTTTAACTTCAATTTTGTTTTTTGTAGTGTCGCTGTCCTGCGCGTTTACAAATTGGGTAGTTAAACCCATGCCGGCCATTAGGAGTATTAAGCTGATCTTTTTCATAATTATATGTTGTTGAATTAGTGTATCAATTGCAACATGAACATTACAATTTTGTTTCAATTAATACTTACCTACAGTAACAAGCTCTGATTTTTCTTACACGTTTGTGTGCAAGGTCATTATTTATTGAGCTATTATTTTTATACATTTGATTAATGAAGTTTTTGGCGATTTTACAAATTGTGTGCATCCTGTTTTTATCTTCCTATACGGGAAAGGTAAAAGCAATGGCACAACCTGTGAAATTAGACTGCTGTAAAAAGCAAACCAAAGCCTGTAAACGTACACCCGAACCAAAGGATGATTGCGCTGCCGGAAATTGCAGCATGCTTTTAACCTGCGGCATTTGTGGTTTCTTAACCGTTGACCCGGTAAACGTAAAACCGGCTTTAGTTATCAATATTGCATCACCAGTTACGATATATAAAATGGGCAATGTGCCCGGCTATTCCTCATCCGACTGGAAACCGCCGAAAGTTTAATTTAATATCCAATTGTGGCCCTGGGCCTGAGTATTATTATTAAACATTAATTTAAAATATCATGAAAAAGTAATTTTAAGCGCTGCAGCAATATTAATTGCAACCGCATCTGTATTTGCAACACCAAAAGTTCCGGTTAAGAAAGCAAAAGCGGCTTGTACATCATGCGCTAAAGCAAAATGTACCAGCAAAGCAACCTGTCCAACAGTGACAGCCAATTGCATTTGCAAATAATATAGCTATTTAATGCTGAGGCCCTTTACCGTTGGTAAGGGGCTTTTTTGTTTTTAAGCGACTTTTGCTTTTTCCTTTATGAAAGGGTTAATTAACAAACCTATCAATATCACCAAAAGACATCCTATCGGGTTTAACCATAAATAGGCTACAGCCCCGGTCCATCCTAAGAAACAGATAATAGCTTCAGTAATAACAGCGGCAATAAATACGGCTGTGCCCGCAACCCGCTTAACATAAAAAGCTACTACAAACACGCCCAATATCGTCCCATAAATATATGAACCTAACTGGTTAACTGCCTCCAGCAGATTGCCCATTTTACCTGCATATAAAGCCATGCCTACGCATACCATGCCCCAAAAAACTGTAGCCAGGCGCGATGCCAGCAGGTAATTCTTATCAGACGCACCGGGATTAACACTGCGTTTATAAATATCAACCACGGTGGTTGATGCCAAAGAGTTAAGGGCACTTGCTGTTGATCCCATTGAAGCTAAAAAAACGATAGCTATCAGCAGGCCAATTAATCCTTTAGGTAAATAATGCGTAACAAAGTTCAGGAAGACATAGTTGGTATCGTCAGTATCGGCTTTACCATTATTTTTTTCATCAGGCTGATGCTTTCCTTACGGATGTCCTCAGCTGTTGCTTCAGCTTTTTTAAGGTCTGCTTGCGCCTGATCTATTTGGGTTTTATCCTTACTATCAATGGCTGTTATTAACTCATCGGCTTTAGCTTTACGTTGCTCAAAGGCAATAGCATATTTCCCCTCTAAGGCATCGTATTGGCCTGCGTAAGCGCTTTTTTAACCTGCTTAACCTCATACTGGTTAAAAAACATAGGCGGCTTATTAAACTGGTAAAAGGCAAAAACCAGTATGCCAATTAACAGGATACAAAACTGCATCGGGATTTTTATCAACCCGTTCATGATCAAGCCCATCCGGCTCTGCCCTACAGAGCTGCCGGTTAAATAGCGCCCCACTTGGCTTTGATCTGTCCCGAAATAAGATAGCTGCAAAAAGAAACCACCTATTATTCCGCTCCAAATATTGTAACGGCTGCCGGGGTCAAACTTCCAGTCAATAACATTCATCTTGCCCAGTTTGCCGGCCAATTTAACGGCATGTACAAACCCAATATTTTGCGGCAATAGCACTACCACTAATGCCCCTGCTGCAAACATCCCTAAAAAGATAATGCTCATTTGCAGCAGTTGCGTATACGATACCGCTTTGGTACCACCCGCTACCGTATAAAAAGTAACCAACCCGCCAATAAACAGCGTAGTATAAGTTGTATTGATATTAAGTATAGTGGATAATATAATAGCCGGCGCGTAAATAGCTACCCCGGTAGAAAGCCCTCGTTGGATCAGAAAAAGGATAGATGTTAAAGCCCGGGTTTTTAAGTCGAACCGCTGCTCTAAAAATTCGTAAGCGGTATAAACTTTAAGGCGATGGAAGATGGGAACGAAGGTAATACAGAGCACGATCATCGCCAGCGGCAACCCGAAGTAAAACTGTACAAATCGCATCCCATCGCTATAAGCCTGCCCGGGGCCGATAAGAATGTAATGGCGCTGGCCTGCGTAGCCATTACCGAAAAACCAATATGATACCAGGACAGAGACCGACCGCCGACAAGAAACTGGTCGATGTTTTTATTGTTACCGCTTTTCCATAGTCCGTAAACTACTATAAGCAATATGGTAGCACCCAGAACTATCCAGTCGGTTAAGCTCATTTAAGATAAAGGGTAATGAGCCAGAAAATTACAATTAAAAAAACCAGCCATCCGGCAACAATACCGTAAAACTGGTTCCAATTTTTTATAAATGAAGGAAGCTCAGGATCAGGCTTCTTCACTGCTTTTAGCCAATACTTGTACGAAGAAGGCAGTAAATAAAAATCCTAATAGCGCACCTACTATTACCCGGTAAATGCTACCTGTATAATTGCGCCAATAAACGCGCCGCTTAATATGCCAACAAGATAATAGATGTAGTTTAAACTCTCTTTTTCTGTTTTTGGATGGTGACTCATAGTATTTTGTATATAGTACGTGCAAAAGTAATTTATTATATGATGTGTAGCAATAGTATATTGTTAAAAAAGTAACCTGTTTAATTATTTAGACTTACTCAACAAATTCACAAATAGCCTATATGCTCCCGGCACGCCGGCGGGTAGTTCTCTAAAAAAATCTAACGAAGTATAAACAAACCTACCCTTACCAAAATCGCCAACTATTAACGAACCGGGATTTGGAGCTTCGCCGGGGTCATTCATACTGAGGATGGTTTTATAGCGGGGATCTATATTGCTAACAAAGTACAAACCACGTTCCTGTACCCAACCGTCAAAATCAGCCTGGGTTATTTTGTTGGGATAATTTAATACCGGGTGCTGAGGGTCAATAAACGTAACCTTTGCCTCTTCATCAGTTACACGCTGGTTAACAATTTTGAAGGGATACGGACCAATCTGGCTCAACACCAACGGCTGGAACACATTGTATTGCACCACAAAGTTGCCGCCATTTTTAACATACTCCATCAATTTTGGCTGTTCAACAACCAGGCGCGGGTTGGTGTTGTAGGCACGCACACCGGTAACTATGGCATCGTAAACTGATAGGTCGGTATTCATAATATCAGTCTCGGTAAGCTGGTGCACATCATAACCTACCTGCGCTAACGATTCGGCAACCACGTCTCCGGCACCGGCTATGTAGCCAATTTTTTTACCCGCGGTTCTCAGGTCGATATTGATCAGTTTGGCCTCAGCAGGCGGGAATAAGGTTATCGTCGGGATATGATCATAAGCAATTCGTTGAAAGCCCATGCTCCAATCTTTACCACCCGTAGTTACCACAGCCTCCAAAACATTATTACTGGGCTTGCTGTCTACAGGTGCTATAGTGAAGGATTCTGTCCATTCGGTTCCTTTTGGCTTATTGCTAAATTCAATTTTAGTAGGGCTTATTTTCCAACCGGCTATTGGTTTTAAGCTGATGCTGCCGGTTGCGTTGGTAAAGCTTTGCAGTTTTATTTGTACGGTTTGCGGTTGCGTACTGTTAAACACATAATCTTTATTGACAATGTTGGCGGTTACAGGTGGCGCAATGGCAATTGGCTGGTAGATTTCACCTTTGGCCTGGTCGACGTATTTATACATCAGCTTGCGTTCAAAATGCAGCGTGCTGCTCTCAATGATAAAATCAAAGCCTACATAAGGTGAGTTAGGATTTTCAGGATTACCTACACTTTCTGGTCGGCAATATTATAAACGCCTAAGGAATGTGGTGTTTCTAACCAGTAGGGCTGCGTTATTTTATCAACAACCGTCGTACTGGTAAAGATTTGCACTACACCGGCCGGTATAGTTCTTCCACTGGCAAAATGCTGGTCGGTGTGTTGTTCGTCAATACTCCTTACTTTTATTTGATCATTATACCTGCTCAATATCTGTGATGATACTTTTATAGGCTCACCAACTGCATAAGATGACTGATCAGCATAGGCCTCGAACCATAATCCAGCGCACGCCGCAATAATATCTTTTAGTTCTTTCGACTTTTGATCGCGCCAGTAAGTATCATCAACCCCTCAACTTTGGTTAACAGAGCTACCAATGCGGGCACTGATTTATCCGGATGCTCCAGATCGAACCTACTTTTAATACCAGCGAGTTCTGTGGCTATTGCTGCTCCTCCTTTTACCCTGCTCCGGTAGTATTAACCCCATCCATCAAATCATTAACAGGTGCATCACCCGGGATGGTCTTAAAATATTCGAAAGAGCTGCCACGTTGCTTAGCCGAGCCAAACCCCTGCGTTTTATGGTTCGAGCGGCTATCGGCAGCTATTTCGCCGTAGCCTTTGCCTAATATGGGGTTGTAAACGCCCACGTCAATTTTAAACTGGTTTGGGGCGGTAGTGTTAGTGCTGCCAAAGTTAAAGGTGTTCCATAACAAGCGTTTTACCTGCCAGGTTTGCACGTATCTTAACTGTTCGGGAAAACGCTTCGGGTCAGCAGCTGCTTTAAAAGCTTCTTCGGCTATTATAGCTGATGAGGTATGATGCCCGTGGCCGCCCTCGCCGGTTGTAGGGAAACGGCAGATAATCACATCGGGCCTGAACTTACGGATAACCCAAACGGCATCGCCCAACACTTTTTCATGATCCCAGATCCGCAAGGTTTCCTCCGGACCCTTTGAGAAACCAAAGTCGTTAGCGCGGCTAAAAAACTGCTCGGCGCCATCTACCCTTCTTGCGGCTAAAAGCTCCCGGGTGCGTACTAATCCTAATAATTCGCCTTGCTCGGTGCCTATCAGGTTCTGACCGCCGTCGCCGCGGGTTAGCGCAAGGTAGCCGGTGCGGTAATGTTTCTCCTGCGCGAGGTAAGCCAGCAGCCGGGTGTTTTCATCGTCAGGATGCGCGGCCATGTATAGCACGCTGCCCAGTACGTTTAATTTTTTAAAGCTTTGTTGTATAGTTGCCAGATCGGCCGGTGGTGCGGTTTGTGCAAACGCGGCACTGCAGAGCAATAAAAATATGGCAAATAGTTGGGAACGCTTCATAGCCAAATATATAAAAGAAAAATTAGTCTGTAGCGGCGCGAAAGTCATGGCTTCGTACTGATTTATTTTCACACCAGCTTAACAACTTATACCGGTAGTAAAAAACACTGTTTTTCCGGTATCAGGCGCTTTACCGGTAGTAAAAAAAGGCGTTTTTCAGGTATAGGGCCTGATACCGGTAGTAATTTTTGCCATTTTTCGGGTATAAGGGGTGATGCCGGTAGTAACATTTTTAATTAACTAACTGTAATTTAAATACTTACTTAAATTTCAAAGAACTTAATGTGTTTTGGCAATAATTATATGCCTTGTATATTGTAGCGGATTACCGCGGGAAAGGTGTTTGAGGGACCCGGCAAAATACGAAGAAATGATGGGGTTAATGGTGGCGGCATTTTGTCAGTGCTATTGTTTGTCGGGTGAGTTGAAGGCGTCGTAGCGCTCAATTGCCGCGGAAAGGCTTTGTTCTTTTTCCTTGATGAAAAAGAACCAAAAAATCAAGTCATCCGGGAGGCTTCTCTGCCGCACGGGCCTTATGCCCTGCAAATCAGCTAAAACCCAAGGCCCGGTCCTTTTGCCGCCGGTTGTCGCGCAAGGCTACCCCTTCAGGCAAAATTACCAATGCCTTTGCAGCCGCACCACCCTACTTGTTTTACCTGATTTTGCCCGAAGCTGCCCGTATGACAGTTTTAGGACAGAACCAACATCTTCTTATTAATGAGTATTAAAAAAAAAAGCGCGCAAAGGCCTGTCAGCACGCCGGGCCGGGAGTATGGCCTTGCGGGTGGAAGCGATCGGGCTGACTTGATTTTTTTGGTTACTTTTTGTATCAAGACAAAAAGTAACTGGCCCCCGCGGCCAAAGAGCGGGGCAAGCTAAGCGCGCAATGGCCATGAAGCAACAGGCTAAAAATCTTCGAGGTGAGGAGCAAACCTACCCCAATATCTCCTTAATATCATCCGCAGAAAGTGACTTGATAAAGCTTTCCTCAGTTGTAATCAACGCGCGCGACATGCTGAGCTTGCGTTGCTGCAGGGCAAGGATCTTTTCTTCTACGGTGTCCTTAGTAATGAACTTGTAGATGAACACATTCTTGGTTTGGCCGATGCGGTGCGTACGGTCGATAGCCTGTTGTTCTACCGCCGGGTTCCACCATGGGTCGAGGATGAAAACATAGTCGGCCTCGGTTAGGTTTAGGCCTACCCCGCCCGCTTTTATAGAGATGAGGAACACGCGGGTACTTTTATCTTCCTCGGAACTGTTTTACCACATCGCCCCGGTTTTGGGTTGCGCCATCAAGGTATACATAAGGAATATGCTGCTCATCAAAATAGCGACGGTAAATAGCAAGTTGCTTCACAAATTGCGAGAATATCAACACCTTATGGCCACCATCCAACACAGTATTCAAAGTATGGGTAACATTCTCAAACTTGCCCGAATCGCCCTCATAATCCTGATCTATCATGTAAGGGTGATTGGCTATCTGGCGCAATTTAGTCAAGCCCTGCAACACCGGATCTGTGTTTTGGCGAAGGTGCCATCCTCCAAACTTTTTAATAGCTCGTTACGATACTCAGATTTTACTTCTTCATAAACTGATGCCTGTTCTTCGCTCATCTGGCAGTAGAAGAGGTTCTCGGTTTTTGGCGGCAACTCGGTAGCTACCTGCTCCTTGGTGCGGCGCAATACAAAAGGTTTTATAAGAGCCTGCAGCTTACGGGCTTTTTCTTCGTCCTTTTTCTTTTCTATCGGCGTTACAAATTCATTGATAAAATATTGCTGTGTGCCTAACAAGCCGGGGTTAATGAACGACATCTGCGTCCAGAGGTCGTTAACCGAATTTTCAACCGGTGTACCGCTCAATATCAGCTTAAACTTTGATTTTAATTGTTTAACCGAGTGGAACGATTTTGATGCCGGGTTTTTGATGTTCTGGCTCTCGTCTAATATCACGTAATCAAAAAAGTAGGCCTTAAACATTTCTATATCTATCCGGCTGATGCCGTAGGTAGTGATCACCACATCATAATTGGCAAACACCTCGGGCGATTTATAGCGGAACGTGCCGGTATGCACCATGAGCCTTAACTGCGGTGCAAACTTTTTGGCTTCATTAAGCCAGTTGTATATCAGCGAGGTTGGCATAATAACCAGCGAAGTGCTTTTACCACCCGCAGCCTCGGTATCTTCTTTATGTTTTTGCAGCAAGGCAAGGGTTTGGATGGTTTTACCCAAACCCATATCATCGGCCAAACACCCGCCAAAATGGAAGTTCTTTAAAAAGTGGAACCAGTTATAGCCTGCCTGTTGATAGGGCCTTAAACTACCTGAAAAGTTATCAGGCATGGGCACTTCGCCCAGTTCGTCAAAGTCCATCAGCTTTTGCAGCTTGCGGCTCATGGTTACTTCGGCCATTTCGCCGGCGAGGTCGTTAACCAAACCTAAATGATGACGGCGTAGTTTGATCTGTTCGCCGCCCTCGCTAAAATGCAGCAGGTTACCGTATTGCGAGAACCATTGCTCAGGGATAACCGCTATCTCGCCGGATGGCAGTGTAAATTCTTTTTTATGGTTGAGGATATGATTTTTAAGCTGGATAAACGGGATGCGGTACGTCCCAAAATAAACAAAGGCGTTGATATCAAACCAGTCGTTATCCTCGGTAACTTCCGTGGTCTATTTTGCTATTGCCAAAAACATACCGCTTTTGTCCTTCGGGCTGCTCAATTTCAAAGCCTTGCTCTATTAACGCGTCGTGGTGCTGGTTCAGCCATTCAAATATGGAATGTGACTGGTTGGTATCGTCCTCATTATGCACTACCTCCGTGTTTTGAAACAATGATGAAACTGTTTTCAATCCTAACTCCTCTAACTGGGTCAGCTTGTTTTTCTCCCGGTTACGGATCGTTTAATGCGATGGAAAGTATAATCGTCGCCATGCACCTCCATCCGCACCGAGATATGCCTGCCATCCCCGTAAGGGAAAATATAACCGGCATATTTAAAATATAGTTGCAGCTGCGATGTGCCACCTTCAATATAAATAGGTTTTAACATGGGGATGGCCTCATGCTTTTCGGTATCAATAGTAAAGCCTTCGGCATAAACATTATGCTTCTCTATGAGCGGTGCCACAAATTTTTCGAAGTATGATTTCTCTGACGACCGGGGCACCGCTATATAGCGCTTGTTTAAAAACGGCAACAGCTTTTTACCCTCAATCTCTTTATCAAAATGGTAAAGGGTATCGTCCATCAGCATCCGGCGGGGTGGTTGCAAATGATCTCGGCATTTTTGAACATAAACTCTATCCGCATCCCTTTATATTTTAACGTTGGGAAATAACGGATCTCTTCCGCGTCGCGACGGAAATGGAACAGCACCGAAGTTACTTCATCGGCGATCTTTAGTTTCTTCTCGGCAGGATACCCCTCTTTGCTCATCTGGTAGATCTGCTTATCGGCCAGTAAATTCAATGCATCGGCCATGCGCTTTTCCATTTTGGGGCGGATGGTTTCGAATAATGTATCATTAAAGATCTTGGCAAAAAACTCCGACGGGCGGATAGGCTTTTTATAGAATTTTTTGATGACGTTACCCTGCTCAATCTCTTCTAAAAGCTTGATCAGTTTGACATCAACATCGTCAATACAGTGGCTAAACTCGGTAGCGGTATTTGAAAATAAACGTTGGTGGGTAAGCGAAAACTCGCCATTTGGGTTAAGCTGAACAACGTGCGGTTCAATTACATAGCCCAGATATTCATGCTTAGCGATAGCATAAATAATTTGGCAGGGTTTTGAACTGTCGACACGTAACATAGGTAGCTTTAAATAAAAAATTATTAAAAGCTACATCAACAAAAAATTCAAACGTAAACAGAATTTGCAGTAAGAAAAAATGTTTGGCGTTAAATAATTATTAACAGTGTGGATAAGGTTGGTCCACTGATTTATTAGTTATTGGTGATAAAGGTTTTAATTACACCATATTTGTATTATTTTGGGACATTAATCCTGAACCATGAAAAAGATATTTCTCCCTTTAATTTTAGTGTTTTTTGCCGCAACGGTTTTTAGCCAGAAAGTGGTGTCTGTTAAAACTAAAGACCCGGCAATACTACTTTCTTCGGTTGAGGCACTTAAAACAGCCAGTGATGATAATATTGCTATTAAGGTATATAAGATCGCCAATGTATCGGGCAGTGCACACGTGCTTGGAACAGATGAGGTAAGTCATCGTTTTTTAATTTCTGTTTCATCAATTGATGACGCGCCCGAAGTACATTTATATAATGTAGGTGATTTTTACGCACCAAAAATATTGGGACTAACTAAAGTGAGTAAAGGAGTGTTTAAACTGTCAATTGAATATGATGCACCAAGACGTAAATGGGCCGAGATAAATATCACGTTAAAAAACGTTACGCTTATAAATAGAAATAAGAGGTAAATTGAATAGTGTTCCCTCAGGGTCTCTCACAGAGGACACTGAGGGAACTAAAAAACTAACAATCAAACTAATTTTGAAAATTTTAAAAGCAGTAATTGCTATAGTTTGTGTTTTATATGCGATAGGCTGTACCCGCGTACCGACACACCTAGTAATATTACCTTTAAGGGTTATCGATACTGTAATCAGTCAAAATTTTAACGGTAAAATCTACACTGATAAACTTAGCAACTATAAAATAGTAGACTATGAGGACAATCCGCAAACCCTTAAACTTTTAGAGGCTTTTGTCAAAAAACCGCAGATACAAAAAAAGGGAAAATACGCAACCTACACAATGTCATTTTTTGAGGCTACTGACGACACCGATACCATAATGCTGAAGGATCACCCCAGTAGATTTTATAACTTGGAGAATTTGCTATACGAATATACCGGGTTTAAAGGCAGGTTTATGGGAAGAATTAAATACAAAAACGGGGAAAGAATAGAACCGAAGAGCAAGGTTACTATTAAAGATATACCGTTGACACCAAGTCCCCAATAATTATTTATATATCTGCACCTCTCCCTCAAAAACCAACTTAGCAGGGCCTTCTAAAAAGATTTTGGTAAAGCTTATACCATCATAATTAAAGCGGATATTCAGATCGCCACCTAAAACTTTTATGGGTGTTTCGATACTGCCGGTTTGGTTATTGTGTTTAGCCATTGCTAAAGCTACTGCGGTTACGCCGGTACCGCAGGCGTAAGTTTCGTCTTCTACCCCGCGCTCAAATGTGCGCACGAAATAACCGTTGGCCTTTGGTTCAACAAAATTTACGTTGATACCGTTGGCTTTGTAGGTTTCGTTATTGCGGATAGCGTGGCCATCTGCATAAACATTTTTATTGGCGAGGTCATGCGCCGGGGTTACGTAATGCGGCGAGCCTGTGTTTAACACATAAGCATCCGCATTTTTGGTAATGGTGTCCACATCAATCATTTGCAGGCTCACCCAGTCGCCGGTTTCTGAAATTTTGGCATGATGCGGACCATCTACTGCCAAAAAATCTGTCTCGGAGTCAATGATCCCCGGGAATTTTGCAAAAGCTACAATACAGCGCCCGCCATTGCCGCACATACTGCTTGGCTGGCCGTCGGCATTATAATATACCATCTCAAAATCATACCCCTCTTTGTTTTGCAGGAACATGATACCATCGCCGCCAATACCAAAACGGCGGTCGCACAAGCCTGCTATCAGCTCCACATTGTGGTGATTTACAGCAATTTCGCGGTTATCAACCAAAATAAAATCGTTGCCCGCGCCCCGGTATTTATAGAAATGTAGTTTCACTGTATGTATTTAATAGTAACTTTTAAGTCAAAAACAACCGCCAATAACAAAGCAATAGCCTTTGCGTTAATTTTAACATTTTTTAACAAAAAACCGTATAACTTATTATTGCATATACCGTCTATATGGTATTAAATTTGAACTACAAAAATAACGATTAGTAAACAATATAAATAAGGATATAAGATGAAAAGAATTGGTTTAACATTATTAACAGCTTTTGTGGGTGGCGCTATGGCGCTGGGCACCTACAAGTTAGTTGAAAAGAAGTATGCTGATAATATGAGCTTTGACGAAAAGCAGCAAGTTTATTTTGCTAATAACAAAATGTCGCCGGCCATTACATCATCAGCAGGTGAGGTTGATTTTACGCAGGCAGCTGCAGCGGTAACACCGGCTGTGGTTTATATCCGTACAACTTATACCAATACTGCACAAAACTCACAGGAAGACGCTATGCAACGTATGTTTGGCGATATGTTTGGCCAGCGTATGCCGCGCCAAAACACACCGCAAATGGCGTCAGGATCTGGAGTTATAATTTCGCCTGATGGTTACATTGTTACCAATAACCACGTGGTAGCTAAAGCCGACAAAATTGATATTACGTTAAATGACCATCGCCAGTTTAAAGCAAAAGTAATAGGTACAGACCCTAACACCGATTTAGCTTTAATTAAAATTGACGGTACCAACCTGCCTATTGTAAAGTTAGGTAACTCGGACGATGCAAGAGTAGGCGAATGGGTACTGGCAGTTGGTAACCCTTTTAACTTAACGTCAACCGTTACAGCAGGTATCATTAGCGCTAAGGGCCGCGGTATGGGTATTATAGGTTCTGAAGATAACCGGGATGAAGACGACGCTAACCCATTTGGGGGCCGTATGCGCAGGCAACAACCAGCTGCTCCGCGTAAGGGGATCGAATCGTTTATACAAACAGATGCCGCCATTAACCCCGGTAACAGCGGTGGTGCGTTGGTTAACACCAAAGGCGAATTGATCGCTATCAATTCAGCTATTATGTCGCACACCGGCTCGTACGAAGGTTATGGTTTTGCCATCCCTATTAACCTTGCTAAAAAGGTATTGAATGATATCCAGAAATATGGCGCGGTTAAACGCGGCTATGTAGGCGTTAACTTCCGTGAGTTAAACCCTGACGCAGCCGAGAATCTGCATATTAAAACTACAGTAGGTTTATATGTTAATGATATTGTTGAAGGTAGCGGTGCAGAGCAAGCCGGTATAAAAAAGGTGATATCATTAGCAAAGTTGAAGGCCAGCCTGTGTATGAGTCGTCTGATTTACAAGAGCGCGTAGGACGTTTACAGCCGGGTGATAAGATCCACTTAACTGTGTTGCGTGATGGTGCCGAGAAAAACTTTACCGTAACGCTTAAAGCAGATGCACCAACAGCGACGCGTTCTGCAACAGTAACAAAATCAGCTTCCGAATTGTACAATAAATTAGGCGCCAGCTTTGTGCCGCTTACTCCTGCACAAAAGCTAAGTTCCATGTAAGCAGCGGCGTGTTGGTTACCCGTACGCAGCGGCGGCATGTTTGAGAATTTTGAGGTTCCGGTAGGTTCGGTTGTTACTAAGGTAAACCAACAACCTGTAAACAGCATTGCCGATATTGATAAGGCAATAACCAACCTTAAAAATGGTACTGTTACTATAACCGGATACTACCCGGACGGTGGTACCTTTAGTAACAGTTTTATGGTAGCCCAGTAATGATTAATAATAAATAATGAAGAAGCCCGGCCAAAAGCCGGGTTTTTTTGTGGCCTCACCCCAACCCCTCTCCAAAGGAGAGGGGCTTTTTTATTACCTTTGCCCCATGATCGATATTGTATTAAATAAGGGTAAAGAGAAAGCAGTGCTGCATCGCCATCCGTGGGTATTTTCGGGGGCGATAGCACATGTAAAGGGTAAACCTACCAATGGGGATATTGTACGCCCTGGTGAATGCCAAAGGCGATTTTATGGCTTATGGTTTTTATAACGATCAGAGCCGCGTGGCAGTGAGGTTGCTGGAATGGGATGAAGCGGTTAACGTTGATGAGCAATGGTTCCGCGATAAAGTAGCAATTGCAGTGGCAGCAAGAAGTGAATTATTAAGTACCGGTGACACCAATACCTGCCGTTTGATATTTAGCGAATCGGACTATTTACCCGGATTAATAGTTGATAAATATGCCGATCATTTAGCGGTACAGGTGCTTACATCGGGTATCGAAAAATGATGCCGGTGATTATTGACGAATTGAAACGCCTGTTAAACCCTAAAAGTGTTTTTGACAAGAGCGATGCCGCATCGCGCCAGCACGAGGGCATGGAAACCGAGAATGTGGTTTTGTTTGGCGATAACCCACCCGACTCGGTAGAGGTAAAAGAGAACAATATCCTGTATAACATCAATATCGCCGAAGGCCAGAAATCAGGCTTTTACTGCGACCAGCGCGATAACCGCAAAATTGTGGCTGGCTACGCCAAAGGCAAGACCGTGCTTGATTGCTTTAGCTATACCGGCGGCTTTACGCTAAATGCCTTGCATACTGGCGCAGCCTATGTTACCAGCGTAGATAGCTCCGCCCCGGCGATAGAAACTTTAAAACAAAACATCAAACTAAATAAACTGGATGCTAAAAAGCATACCGCTATACAGTCAGACGTAAACAAGCAACTGCGGGTTTTTAAAGATGAGGGTACCACATTTGATATCATTGTGCTTGATCCGCCTAAATATGCCCCGTCCCGCTCGGCTTTAGATAGAGCCTCAAGAGCGTATAAAGATCTTAACAGGTTAGCAATGTTGTTATTGAATAAAGGAGGCCTCCCGGCCACTTATTCGTGCTCTGGGGCCATGAATATGGAGACATTTAAGCAGGTACTGGCCTCGGGCAGCTTTAGACGCGGGTAAGCAGGTGCAATTTATTTACCAGTTTTGCCAGCCCGAAGATCACCCGGTGCGGTCCTCCTTCGCTGAAGGTGAGTACTTGAAAGGGTTGTTATGCAGGGTGTTTTAAGAAAAGAGAATCAAGAGTTAAGATTCAAGAATAAAGAGAGAATCGACTTAAATAAAATGGCCGTTGTAATAACAACGGCCATTTTGTCTTGAATCTTGATTCTTACTTCTTGACTCTTTTAATCAAACTTCACATTACTGTATGTTGATTTTATGGTGATTACTTTATCAGCGTTACCTTTACCTACGTGGCCCTTGTAATTTTTGGTTGAGGTGTAGCCACGTTCGTTATCAGGGGTTTTGCTGGTTACGTTAGTTGCGCTGTCATACAAGAAATCGCCATAGTGTACCGTCACGTCAAAATCGGCATTCGCATCGTTTAACGATCCTAATTTCACCGGGGCGTATGATGAGTTGATAGATAAAGCTTTCAGGTTTTTGCCCACATCGCCAATCTCTAAACCACCGCCGTAACGTACCACAAATGTACCCGACGAACCCAACTTCCCAATTTTTGCAGGGCTGTAGCTAATGTTTGCGTTAAGGTTATCGGCCTGGTCTAACTGCAAGCTGCCGTAAGAAACATTCAGGTCGCTATTTGAAAGGCTTTCAATATTTGCGCTGCCATATCTAACCTCAATCATATTATCGCTGTTTGTTAAAGCTTTGGCAACAAGGCCACCGTATGAATTTTTGATATTTAATTTCCCGCTCAAGTCAGGCAAAATAATACCACCGTACCTGTTGTTGATAGTCAGCGGGTTTTTAGCCGGCATATAAACAACATAATTAATAATTACCTTACGTACTTTAGTTATTTTACCATTCTCAGAGCTGGTGCCCCACCACGAATTCTTTTCGCGATCAATAGCAGTAGTAAAGCTAACCGTGTTGCCATCTTTGCCACTGTTAATTGTGGTTTGATCAAGTAATTTTTGCGCTTCAGTATCATCAATAGCGTAGCTTTTAATGTCTACATCAACTTTTACCTCGTTTTTGGCCCGGTATTTATGGTTACCTTACCGTAGCTATTGTCAATCTTCAACGCGTCATTCGCATCAACATTATAGCTTTTTGTAAAGGTTTTGGTTTTCTCTTTGATCTCACCGTTTGCCACTTGTTTGGCAAGATTACTATCCATGTTATCAAAATTGAAGCGCGTATTGTTAGCAAACGTCCTGCTAAAGCTACGGCGCATAGACGAATCTAACTTTATGCTCATCGTTTTGCGCAACGCAGCCATTCTCTCCCTGGCTGACAACAGACACCCTTTTACTTTCATCGCGTGCAAGCTCAGACATTTCTTTGCTTAAGGCGCGCATTTTTTCCCCTGGAGCTTACGCATTTTGGTTCGGTAGGCAGTGTCCTGCGAGTTGCCGTAGCCAAAGGCGGTGTAAGGCGCATAAGCTGGTTGCGACGTAACATATACACGTGAATCAGGCGGAAGTGGTGCTACCGGTGCCACGGGCGCCACAGGGACTACAGGTGGCGCAGGTGTTTCTTGTGCAGTAGCAGTGTTAAAGGCCCCGTGCTCATAACAGCCACTAAGGCGATACTATATATTTTTGCTTTCATTTTTTTGATTTTTAAATTCATTAAATTGTTCAATTACATTTAGTTGCTGATTTAGCACCTCTGTTTGCACCTGCAAGTTCCGGATCATTGCGCGCAATACAGCTTCCTGGTTAGGGCTGGTAGCCAAATCTTTATTTAATTTTTTATAGGTCGAATCCATTTTTGCCAACTCGGCCGTAAACTCTTTGTACAGTTGCGGGTCGGTTTTGGCAATGCTTTTAAGCTCGGTACGCTGTGTGGCAATTACTGATGCATAATGTACCTGTTGCTTAGCATACTCGGGGTTAATGGCTGCCAGGCTAACTGTAGCTGGTTTTTGCTTAGCCAGGTAAGTGATAAAACAGGTACCCATCGCTAAAATTACTAATGCGGCCACTCTTAAAACAAACCCCAACGAAAACGTTTTACCCTCTTTTTTTTCGTCCCTGAAATGTTGGGGCAGTTCTGTTTCTATCTTGCTCCACAGATCGGCCCTTGGTTCAAGTTCGTCAAAATGTTGTTTGTTGTTAATTATAAAATCCTCTAATCGCTTACTCATTGTACTATTCCTCTTCTTAATAAAATCTCGCTCAGCTTTCTTTTAGCTCTTAAAAATTGTGTTCTTGATGTGTTTTCTGTTATTCCTAATATTTGTCCTATTTCTTCATGGTCGTAACCCTCTATCAGGTATAATGATATTACCTGTTTATAGCCATCGGGCAATTCTTCCATCGCCTTTTTTACCAGGCTTACTTTGTATTGCACTTCTTCATCGTCATCCTCCTCCTCGTCAATTATATTATCTACATCTTCTCCCAGTTCTACCAACTCCATTTTACGTTTGCGCAACAGGTTTATAGAGCGGCTCACTACTATCTGCTTTAGCCATAAACCAAAAGTGGTTTCCTGCCTAAAGTCGTGTATGCGTTTAAAAGCATCTAAAAAAGCTTCCTGTAAAACGTCCTCGGCTTCGCCCACGTTACCCACTATCCTAAAGGCCACGTTTAACATGGCTTTAGCATATAGTTTGTATAACTCATAACAGGCCTTTTTACTGCCTTGCTTACATTCAACTACCAAGTTGTAATGCTTGTCTATGAATAAGGTGGTCTCCAAGTTTTTCTTTAAAGCTTTCGGGTTATATGACAACGGTAATTTTTAAACGTTGCATGATCATGAAATAATTATGAAAATAAGTTGAAGATAGCGATTATAGGTATAGTGATTAGAGGTTAGTTAATTAGAGATTAGTTTTTTTGTTTGATGGTTATAGATTAAAGGTTGGCTTAGCAAATAATCAGATTAAGTGACGGGCCTAATCTCAAATCACCAATTAACTAATCTCTGATAATGGCGTTGCCTGCGGCCCGTGCTCTCCGCTCATACGCCACGTGGCCTTAGGCGCAGGCCGGTATCCGCTTCGATCACTAACGCGGAAACTCACTAATCTTTAAAAACTCATCAATAGCCGCTACCGCATTTTCATATCTATCTTGCCCGGTACCGCTTATCAGCATATAATTGGCGTTTAAAGCATTTAGTTCTTTGTGCCATACCTCCATAAAATGTTCGCGCATGTGGGGGAAATCGCGCAGGGGGTCATCCTGCCGGGGCAGGTCTATATTTAAAAGCAGGTAAAAGTCGTAGGGGTGTTTGGGTAACGCATCCAGTACTTCCTGTGGCGACTTGCCAAACATTTCATCGCTCCAGATTTTGACAGTAATAAAGGTAGTGTCGCAGATCAGTATTTCATTAGCCTGTGGCAGCAGCTCCTTTTCCAAAGCAATCTGCCCGTGAAACATATTAATCTCGTCT
>NZ_JABFCR010000022.1:0-34502 GCF_013087555.1 Mucilaginibacter humi | reverse complement strand
CAGGTCAGCCGATATTGATTTCACTTAAAACTTATTGTTACAGCCACTTTTGTTGCCATATATATGTTTGCTTTTGCAAATTACAGGCAGATACGCGGCCAAAGCATAAGTTGGTAAATGTACGTTCAAACGGTTTCATCATTACCCCACAACGGTATCGGCGATAAGCGAATACTATTAGTAGGCTATTCTGTGCAATAGCGTCGTACGAGGCTTTCGATTAGCGCCATATCTCGTCGGCCGTATTTAGGCTTGCTTCAAGATATTGCCGCAAGATGTCTTTGCGATGCTGTGGAGGTTGGATCTGCCAGCGGTAGCAGAGGCGGTAGATCTATTCTCTGCGCCTCGACTGTAACCTGTACCTACCGACTAGGGTTAGCAGCAGCAATTCCCCACGCACCCATAGCGCCATAGCGTCGCTGGGTCCAAACAAAGGTTATGGGGGTGCCGAGTACAGGTCAGATGGTAATGATTACTTTTCGGACGAGTTTATTATATTGATGAGAAGCTTACCGGCAACTTGTTTTGTGCCGAAAAGGTTGTTATTGACTTGCATGGCATACTTAAGGGTAACATCACTTCAAAAACCTGCCTGGTTACAGGTACGGTAAACGGTGATATTTTATCACTTGATTTGCTGGATATTAAAGCAACCGCAGTAGTTAGGGGCAACATTCAATCGGCTAAGGTAAATATCGAACCGGGAGCTGTGATTAACGGTTATATTACTGTTGGCGAGGATATAGAAGCACTAACCGAGCAGTGGAACAAAACTAAATTCAGCACTGACGATTACCTGACTACTAAATTGCATAACGAACTTTCAACCCTTACTAAAATAAGTGCTGCAACTATTGTTACAGAACAAAAGGTTGAACTCGACTTGTAGCCGCAGTTAGCAAACAGGAGCTTAAGGCAGAACCTAAACCCCTTGTAGCCGCTGCAGCACCTAAAGAAGAAAAAAATTGAAGCGCAATTGCCTGTTGCCAAACCAACATTGGCCGCTGCTACGCCACCTAAAAAAGACGAAGAGCTTAATAACTCGCGTTGGTGGTAATAACATCAAATTATTAAAAAAGGGGCGGCTGAATTTTCTACCGCCCCTTTTTTATGTCAGATCTTGTATAGGCTAAAAAAGTATTTAAATACCTGGTAAAGTAGGTTTACAAATTATAGTATATAAATTCTATCTATTTTATAGAATTAATTTGGAAACATGAAATCTTTATTTATTTTTGTCCTGTCTGCTACCGGCAGGCGGGTTATTTATATGTTAAAAGATATCAAAAATCAATTTTTTATGCGAATGCCTCTTTCTCAAGGGGTCATGTGTTGCTGCTGTTAATTCGCTGCACACACAAAAATTCACATTTTAAATTATTTGATATCATTCCATGTTTCGCTTAGTACCATCCTTCGTTTATCGTTTCCGTTTTATTAGTATCCTGCTCATTGCCGGTACTGCTGTTTTATTGTTCAGCTCATTGCGTTGGGCTCCAAAGCATGCAGCTTACCGCGCATCAGCCGGTGATGCTGCTTATATACTGGCAGTAGGCCGGCACCATTTAAAAATAGACGGTAAGGAGCTGGCTTATCAGTCATCAACCGGATATCTAACTATTAAGGATCAAAAAGATCAACCATTAGCCAACATTTTTTACACTGCATATAATATAAATAGTAATATTACTCAACGCCCCATAACCTTTGTTTTTAATGGCGGACCGGGCTCGGCGGCTATATGGTTACATATGGGCGCTTTTGGCCCGGTGCGGGCAGATAATAAGGGTTATACTACTAACCCTAATTCATGGCTGGATTTTACCGATTTGGTTTTTATTGATCCGGTAGGTACAGGTTACAGTCAGGCCGCAGAAGGCGTAGATGCACGCCGCTTCCATGGCTACCGCGGGGATATCCACAGCATCGCCCAATTTATAAAGACTTATCTTGCGGCCAATCATCGCGAAGCAAGCCCTAAATTTTTAACCGGCGAAAGTTATGGCGCTGTCAGGGCCATAGGCCTGACAGCTTATTTGCAGGATAGCCTGCAAATTAAACTGGCGGGTTTAAACTTAATATCGCCGGCACTTAATTACCGGTTGGTGAGTTTCCGCAAGGGTAATGATAAACCGTTTAGTTATTATTTACCAACTTATGCTTTGGCCGCGCAGTATCACCGCCGCCTGTCGCCTGAATTGCAAAAGCAAACGCCTGCACAACTAATAGTAAAAGTGGCTGCGTTTAGTAACGGTACGTATGCAAAGTTTTTAAAAAGTGGGAAATCAATATCGGCTGACCTGGTAGATACGCTTAGCTACTTTACTGGATTGAATAAGGCACTACTAAAGCGAACCAATGGCCGTATAACCGACAGCCAGTTTACCAAAGAGTTGTTGGATAATAAAGTTACCGGCACATTTGATAGTCGTGCTGTCGGGCAAACTAATTCAGGTGACCCGAGCGAGTTGGCTATACGCAGTGTTTTTACCAAAGCATTCCAAAAATATGTAGATGCTGAATTAGGTTATGAAAACCACCTGCCTTACCTGGCTACAACAGCTATGGGCGATTGGAACTACGGGCCGGAAGCAGCTGATGGCTACCTTGATATTTCAGCAACACTTAAACAGGTGCTATTAAACAACCCCGATTTGAGGGTAAAAGTAAGCAGTGGTTTGTATGACCTGGCCACACCTGTTGCTACTATCAACTATGCTATTAATCATTTAGGATTATCACAAAAAGCAAAGCAAAATATTTCGGTTGATTATTATCATGAAGGACATATGATCTACCCGGGCAATGAGGCTAATGCCGGCTTTAAAAAAGCCGGCGAACAATTTTATCATCAAATATTACAAAAACTATCAAGCATACACTATGAAAATAAGGCGGAGTGGCCGAGTGGTTAGGTGAGGGTCTGCAAAACTCTTTACAACGGTTCGAATCCGTTCTCACGCCTCAATAAAAATCTCTCTCTCTCATAATTTGGTTTATAATTGGTTAAGTAAAGGCCCCTGCCCATCAGGGGCTTTACTTTTGTGTAGGAGCAATAAGCCATAATTGCCAGAAGTTGAAAATTACAAAAAGAGGCATAGCCCCGGCCAATATTGTAGCTACAGTTGAACCCGTAGAAAATAAAAGAAGATATTAAGAGCCATAGGCTCGGTCCATATAATATGCGTTGTGCTGAGTCAAAGGCAAACTGCGTGTTTAAACGATTAAATTTTTTGTAAAACACTTATTATCAATTTCTTACCCATAAATCTTGTTTCACGTGTTTCATCTGTTTCACCCACGCGTGAAACAAACACCGTTATTTGGTATTCGGATAGGCCTCCCTCAAAGTCTTTGCCTCTTCGGCTGTGATCTTCGACAAGCTGCCATGCCTTGCATCGGGTGGTATGCTGATATCCTGCTCGATGGTCCAGTGAAACAGGTCGGGCGACGATGAGATGCCATAATGGTCGGCCATCGGGAAGTCGTAATAGAGCAACCAGCCTTTAGGTTTCATGGGGTCGGCCATAACGCTTGGGCCCTCGGTAATAGTCGGAGCTATCTGGCCCTTATTTAGTGGCCCGTCATAAACTGTATAGGGGCCCTCGATATTTTTTGAGGTGGCTACGCGGATGCCGCGGCGTTCGCCGGTAGCGGGGCTAAATTCTTCTTCTTTATGCACCGTAGTAGGTGCCGTTGTGCTTGGTCAAGGTGCCGTCTATTACAGAATAGCCCGGAGCAAACAGTACTTTGGCAGGGGTGAAGGTTTTCCAGTCGGTTGTTTTGCAGTACCAAAGGCGGCTCTTCTTCCAGCCTGCATCCTCAAATGTCGACGACCAAAACAGCGTGTACTCCTTTGTCGCTTCATCATAAAAGAACTCGGGCGCCCATATATTTCGTACCATATTACCGTTCTCGTCTTTTACATCCTTCATTAACGGCAGATAACTGTCCAACTGCCAATGGATCAAATCTTTCGAGGTAGCGTATAAACAGCTCGGGCCAAACTGCCTGCGGTCAGGGGCCGCACGCCCGCCGCCTGTTGCCACCAGTCGCCAAATGCCGTCGGCGCCGCGGTGGATAAACGGATCGCGGATGTTTTGCTCCCAAATAGGGTTGTTATCATTTATCGGTGTCCAATGCCGGCCGTCGGTTGATAGCGCGATATGGAGCTTGGCAATCAGCATGGGGTTGGGTAAAGGTACCTCAATGGTTTTGCCGGTTGCCGCGTCTATCTCTATCCGTGTTGGGTAACGCTGACGGAAATAGGTAAGCATATAAGTATCCGCAGGCTTTTTGCCCTGCGCATTAGCAACCCGGAGCGATGTAGCCAGTAAAATAAGTACCGACAGTTTGAGCAGATCCTTCTTCATATTAATTATTAAATCACTTTATATTTATAAAGCACGTATGAGTTTGGTTGTGGCAGGCTAAAGCTAACATCGCCATGCGATTTAACCACTACCAATTTATCAGCCCCCGGCCTAATACCTTTTTAAAGCTAACCTTCTTACCCGCTGGTAAAAAGGTTTGGATGGTAGCGCTGTTTTCTTTATTCAGTTCGCGAATGATCAGTAGATATCCCTCGTCATTTTTAATGGACTGAAACCCCGTCCATGAAGTGCCTGATGGCTGGTCGCCGATTGGAAAGATCTGCCCGGCGTGGATATCCGATTGCATTTGTTGATATTTCTTAATCACCGGCGCAATGGTAAATGCTTTTTCAGGTAAGCCGGTCGCCTCCATCCGGCCAATGGTTGTGCCATCATAGTTAGGGCAAACTCATACTCCATAGATACTTTGGATGGCGCGAATTGATCGGCCTTATCATACTTATCCGCTTTGCGGTAGTTGTTTAAAAACTCTATCTGTAAGTTTTGCGGCGGCACATAGGCCGATAGCATCCAGAGGTTACGTAACGTCCAGTGCGGGTAGTAGTTGCTCCAGTCGGTATAGCGGTTCTCTAAAAATATGTTGCCATAAGTATTAAAATAATGATAGCCATAACGGCGCCCCGCGGTAACGTCTAAATTAAAAACAGCCTGGTTATTGGTAACCAGCATTACGGTATCAAACATTTTGCGCAGGTTCACTTCGCCTTTTTGTCGGTTACCTGTACCCCGTCTATCTTGAAGGTATTGATGCCATAGTTTTTATAAAGGCTGATCAATGCCTCCGCATCATTTTGCCAATGGGCGTAGCTATCGTCTTTACTTGGATTGAACCATAAACACACGTTAATACCTAATGCCTTGCCACGCTGTACCACCACACCCAAGCCATGCGGAAATTTTACCGGGTCGGGTTTCCAATAGTTTGGGTTGTCCCAAATCTTGGTTAAGGTGCCGCCCGCAAACGCCGAGTTTGCCGAACGCCCCGACTGCCAGCCATCATCAATCTGGAAGTGCGTAATACCCAAACGATGGGCGGCTTCCAGTTCATTTATGGTAAATGTTTCGCCAATATGTTTGTCCTGGTTGCGGTCGCCCTGGTGTTCATCATTACCATATCATCACGGCCAGACTGATGCAGCCGTACCTGTTGCTGGTAGTTGCGTAGGGCGCTTAACTGACCTAACCTGTCACCTGTGGTTACACCGGTAACAAAACCATAGCAGCGTGTCCATTTATCAGGCGATAAGTCGGCAGGGTTAACACCAACACCTATCGCCTGTACTTTGCCTATCTGCACCAAAAAATCGGCACCCGGATACGCCAGTTGCACATCAGAGGACGGTGCCTCTTTTAAAATAAAAATGCCATGAGTACCGCCGGTTTCTTCGGCAAACAGAACATTGCCGGCAATGCGGCTCTCTGATCGGTATAGTAGCTGCTCATGCTCCTGTACCAGCGTGTTGTTTTGGTCGGTGATGTCAAAAAACTGGGTGGTTTTTATGTTCCAATGTTTACCCGGTAGCGCCAGCGTTTCCATTATACTAACTCCCGTCGGCACAGCGGCACTAATATTTGTTTCGATATTTTTCAGATCGCCTTTGCTGGCTGTTGCGCCTGTCCACTGCGCTTTCAGGTTGCCCTTTAAATAATAATCGCAGGCTATGGCGGGGCAGTCCGGGTAAATCCTGAATGCCTTTTTTACCTCGAGTGCGCCAAGTTTAACTTCAACTTCGGCTTTTAAAAAAGCAACACTTATTGGTGTGGCGTTTACCTGCGTAACAGTTAGTTTTCCATTACTGGCATTACCCGCGCCGGGAAATAATTGATCGGGAGTTTTACCAGCCAGTTTCCATGAATAACCGGTACGTTTATCTGTTAGCGAGTAGCTTTTCAGGTTGCCGTTGTTCCAATTGTAAACGCGTTTAATAATGTTGTTCTCTAAAACCAGCGTATCGCCGGTGAGCGTTGCCTTGCATTGAGTAAGGGTGTTTTGACCAAACAATAGCACACTGAAAATTAAATTCAGTAGCAATGCCATCATTACCCGCTTCAACATGCCCATTATTTAGTTCCCGACGGTTTTTTAAGTTCAACACCATCTTTTAACGGTACGCCAAAATTTGGGGTCCCGTCTTTATTCCGGTAAATTTTTGGGCACGCGGCGCACGTTTATTACCGCAGCCATCGCCGGGATTGGTATTGGCATGATACAGGATCCAGTCTTCACTGCCATCCGGCGATTTAAAAACGAATTATGGCCGGGAGCATAGATCTTATTCTCCGGGTTTTGAGAGAATACAGGCTCGGGCGATTTCTTCCGGATAAAGAATCCAGCAGATCGGCATTTGCCGATGCGGTTAACATCCCAAGGGCATAAAAATCTGTCCAGCAGCCGCTGGCCGAATAGATCAGGAATAGTTTATTGCCATGTTTTAATATCTCGGGGCCTTCGTTTACCAGTACACCTATGCCGCTGTTGCTTTCCCATTTATAGGTCGGGCTTGATAGTTTTACGCGTTTGCTGCTGATGGTCCACGGGTTACTCATTTGGGCGATGTAGATATTTTGCATCCTATTGTTATCGCCTTCCCAGCCTGACCAAAGCATATACATTTTACCCTTATTCTCAAATATGGTAGCATCAATGGCCCACTTATTGGTTTCGTCGCCAACCTGTCCCTTAAAGGTCCATTCGCCCTGTAATGGGTCGGCCGATGGGTTTTCAACCACGTACATGCGGTGATTATCATTCTTGCCATCATCGGCAGCAAAGTACATATACCATTTGCCGTTCAGGAAATGCAGCTCGGGCGCCCATAACTCTTTTGAGTGCATGGTGCCTGCCGGCGGTCGCCATATCACTTTTTCTCCGCGGATCTCAACTCGGTCAGGTCTTTGGTTTTCCAGATGGTTAGGTTGCTGCCGGTGGAGTTGGTATAATAATAATAGCCATCCTTATAAATATTCCGGGGATCGGGCCCTGAGGGTAACACCGGGTTAGTAAATGTTTGGGCGAAAGCGCTGCCCGGGCTTATAATAAGCAGGATAAGTGTAAATAATTTTTTCATGAGGGATATAATGGTTAGCGTAAATATAGAAGTTTTCTGTCGAGCTATGACGACCTTTTCAAGCCGGGTTGTAACAATTCTATATTAATACCGCTTTATTATTTTAACCAGCATCTTAGCTATTATAGCATGGCCCTTGTCTGTTGGATGAAGCCCGTCATAGGTCATGTTCATGGCTTCAACAGGGTACGGATATTCGTCTGTTTTTGGGTCGAAGGGGATACCGATATAATCGGGATATTTATAATTTTTATACTCGCCGGTAGCCGGGTCCTTTAAGCGTTTAAAGTTAACGGCGTTTTTTATGGTCATGCCGCTTTTATAATAAAGATCGGCCAGTTTAAGTTTTTGAAGCCTGGCGATGTTTTTAATCGCGTCGGCATAAGCCGATAGCTTAACACCGTCATTATTATCTTTGTAAGCACCGTGTATAATGCTTGCCTGGTTATTGATATCCACATAATCTGTACGCTGCATCGGCGTTAGCAGGATGATAGCAGCATTGCTGTTTTGCGCCCTGATCTTATCAATAATAATGCGATACGCGCCATAAACCGTACCCGCGCCGGTGTTGTTATCATAGTCGGCAACAGTTCCTATCGGGAAGCCTACCCACCAGTCATTCGTCCCTAAAAACACCGAGTAGATATCAGCCTTTTCAATGCCGAGATGATCGAAATTCTCCGCAATACCTTTGGCGGTCCAGCCGGGATGGCCATGGTTGGCGAAATGTACGTAGGGTAATTGTCCAACCACATCATCCATATAGCCTTTGGTTAAGCGGCCCTTAGTATATTCGGTCCTGCCGTTATGGAAAGTTATTGAATCGCCAATGGCCATCCATTTTAATTCTTTATGCGGCGCGAACGAGGTAAACAATGCTAACGCGATGATCAATAATATTGGCTTTCTCATAATTGGTTCGGAAGTGATTTTTAAAGATATTTATTTATCCCGACAAACATACTTGCTATATTGTGGAAGGATAATCGGAAATTTAGATGATGGGCGCCTTATTTATTTCATCTGCTCACTATTTTGTTAAACAAAACAAATTGCCCAAAATAGCCTTTTAATACTATGCGTTATTTTAACTTACTGTTGCTTTTTGTGATGTCTGTTTGCTGCACCGATCTGCATGCGCAGCAGCGCCCGGCAGATTCCATCTACACCTACAAAACCGCCACGCCCGATGGCACCGGTAAATATTACAAGGGCCGCGAAATTGCCCACGTAATGGGTTTTGAAGGTGCCGCCCGGCTGGAACGTAACACCCGCGAACAGGAGGAAAACACGAAAAAGCAATAGCTAAACTGCCCATAACCGCCAGCAGCGTAGTTGCCGATATTGGCGCCGGCACCGGTTATTATACCTTCCCCATAGCTGCCAAAGTACCGCAGGGCAAAGTTTACGCGGTAGAGATACAGCAGTCGGCCATTAACTATTTACAGCAACGCAGTAAGCAGCTAAACTTAAACAATGTTATAGTAGTGAAAGGCGGCGAAGAATCGCCCAACCTGCCGGATAACGCCATAGACCTGGCTATAATGGTTGATGTATATCATGAGTTGTCTTACCCGCATGAAATGCTGCGGGCTATAAAGCGATCGTTAAAACCACGTGGTAAGCTATTGCTGTTAGAATACAGGGGTGAGGACCCGGCAGTTGAGATCAAGCCCCTGCATAAAACCACCATTACCCAATTAAATAAAGAATTGAGCGCCAACGGCTTTCATTTAAAGCAAGACGGCGAATTTATGCCGATACAGCACTTTTTAGTGTACCAGAAAGACTAAACAAAACATTAAAACATGCTTATCTATTTCGCCATCGTTATCCCTATTATTGCCTTATTGGCTTTTATCATTTTCCGTAAAAAGACTAACACTGTACCTGTGAGTTTCCAAAAGCTTGATAAACCGCTGCGCAAGCTGTTAGACAGCCGGGTAGATTACTACCACCGGTTAAGCAATGCTGACAAGCGCAGGTTCGAATCGCAGGTAGCGGTGTTCCTTCAAACGGTGAATATAGAAGGGGTGGGAACAGAGATCACAGATGTTGACCGGGTGCTGATCTCATCAAGCGCGGTAATACCGGTATTTGGTTTGGGCGACTGGAAATACCGCGATCTGCTAACCAATGTAATATTATATCCGGATACGTTCGACCATGAATACCAGTTTGAAGGCAATAGCCGCAATATCCAGGGGATGGTAGGTACAGGTTATATGAACGGGCAGATGATCCTGTCGCGGCCGGCCCTGCTTAAAGGGTTCTCGCCAATGTCGGGTAAAGAGAATACTGCCATCCATGAGTTTGTGCACCGGGTTGATAAATCAGACGGCGCTACCGACGGCGTGCCCGAACAATTAATGGAACACGATTACGCCACCCCCTGGCTAAGCCTGATGCATAAAGAAATGCACCGCATTAACCAGGGGCACTCTGACATTAATCCTTACGCCACCACAAACGAAGCCGAGTTCCCCGGCCGTAGCATCCGAATACTTTTTGAGAAACCCGCCCAGTTTAAAGAGAAACACCCCGAGCTTTATGAGCAGCTAAGTAATATCTTTAGGCAAAACCCCGCCTGATATTACTGGTATATTAGTAGATTAGCCACAACATTTATATATCCTGTATATAAAAACCTGTTATGAAGAAAAATTTACTGCCCGTTACCCTTATTGCGGCCATTGGTATTTGCTGTTTAGGTTATAGTCCGAAACCGCAGGCGCCAAAACGACCTAACGTTATCATTATTTATACTGATGATCAGGGATATGCCGATATGAACATCTACGGATCAAAGGACCTGGTGACACCCAATATGGATGGGTTGGCACGAAGCGGCGTTAGGTTTACAAATTTTTATTCGGCTTCGCCGATATGCTCGCCATCAAGGGCAGCGCTGTTAACAGGTCGGTATCCGCAACGTGCAGGTTTACCTTTGATGGGGCCATCAAAAGAAGGGGTTGCAGGGATGTCAGGCTCGCAATACACCCCGGGCGAACTGTTTAAAGATGCCGGCTATAAAACCGCGCATATCGGCAAATGGCACATAGGCTATAACAAAGATACCGAGCCAAACGCGCAGGGTTTTGAGTACTCGTTCGGGTTTATGGGGGATGTATTGATAACTATTCGCATTTTTTCTATTGGGATGGCCCAAACCGCCACGACCTTTGGAGAAACGGCGTAGAAATACAGGAAGCCGGTAAATTCTTCCCGGATATGATGGTAGATGAGGCCGGCAAATTTATGGCCGAGAATAGGGATAAGCCTTTCTTTATGTATTGGGCCATCAACAACCCACACTACCCGTTACAGGGCAAAAAGAAATGGCTGGACTATTATAAAAACCTGCCATCGCCACGCGATAAATATGCTGCCAGTATCTCAACTATGGATGAGAACATTGGCGACCTGCTAAAGAAACTGGATCAATTAGGGTTGAGGGAAAACACCATCATCGTTTTCCAGTCTGACCAGGGTTTTTCGCGCGAGGACCGCACCTTTGGAGGCGGCGGCTCGGCCGGCGACTACCGCGGGTCTAAATTTAGTTTGTTTGAAGGCGGCGTGCGTGTGCCTGCTATCATCAGCTGGCAAAAACATATCCCTGCAAACCAGGTGCGTACGCAGGTATCAACCAATGTAGATTGGTTCCCTACGCTTGCGGCTTATTGCAATATAAAAATGCCGGCCCGTAAGGTTGATGGGGTAAGTTTAGTGCCGATCATCAACTCAAACGACGCAAAAACCAATCACCCGGTATTTAACTGGCAAAGCGGCGGCGGCAACGCTAACCCACAATGGTCGGTGCTGGATGGCGACTGGAAACTATTACATAACCCGCTTGAATCAACAAAAGCAGAGTTAACGCCTGAGGGCTATTTCCTGGTAAACCTGAAAGATGACCCATCCGAAAAAGCTAACGTTGCTGATAAGCACCCGGAAATTGTGCAGCGTTTATTGGTTACGCATAAGGCTTGGTTAGAGGAGGTGTTTACGCAGTAATTGTTGTACATATTAAGTGTCATTCTTAGCATAGCGAAGAATCTTATACGTTTTACATAGCACGTTATAAGATTCTCGGCTATGCTCAGCAAAAAAAAATCACTTCACCAACTCATCAACCAACCCTTTCAACGCTTTATATCGCTCACCGCGGCCTTGGTTGTTAATATAGAATGTCATTAATATTGCGGCGTAGCCATTCTTATAATCAACCCATGGGAAGCTGCCAAACAGGCCGGGGCTGCTGATGGGCCAGCCTTTGTTATCATCAGTTTTGCTCACCCATTCGCCATAACCATAACCCAGGCTCCCGGCTTCGGCAGGCGAGTAAGCTACTTTAACATCGGCGGTAATGCGGTTTACCTGCATTTGTGCTATGGAGGCTTCACTTAGTATCCTTTTGCCGTTATAAGTGCCTTTATTTAATATCATCACTAAAAAGTTAAGATAATCCTGCGGCGTACTGATAGCGCCGCCTGCGGGCAGGGCAACTTTGGCCGTGCCCCAATCAGTGTTTTGCATATCAAGGGGTTTAGCTATCCGTTCGGCAAACAGGGCCTGGAATGTTTTGCCGCCAATTTTTTCAATAACTGCTCCGGCAATCTGTAACCCAACGTTGCTGTAATGAAACACTTTGCCCGGCTGCCCCTCCATAGGTAGTTTAGCTATGTTTTGCATGGCTTCATCCATATTGCTGGTATTGCGCATTTCTTCCAGATCATCTTTTAAAGGCAACGGTTTAATACCCGTTTGGTGCGACAGGCACTGGCCAATTGTAATATTACCCTTGCCACCCGCCGTAAGCGCAGGTAAGAATTTACCTACAGTATCCGTTAACTTTAATTTGCCCTCATCAACAAAAGTCATTACCAATGCGGCACTTAGCCATTTACTGCAACTGGCAATTGCTTCGCGGGATGCTGGGGTATAATCATCCGGGTCGGCTGTTTTGCCCTGGCGTTTGGCTATCATACGGTTCATCAGCTTTTGGCGCATGTTCATTTTGTTGACCGAGTGGTTGTATATCACCTTGCCATCTTTATAAACCATTAATATGGCGCGGCCGCCCATATCGCCGGCTTCGTTATCCAGCCAGGCATTTAATTTATTTGTAGGGGTTTGCGAATAGGCTGTTGTAATAGCGGCGCAAAAAAACAGCGTGATAAAAAGTACGTGTAGTTTCATGTTAAAGAAAAGGCTTGTGATAAATATAGTAAAATGATCTATTCTGGGTGTTAGAGAAAGAAACAACGCGGGGGTTTAATTTCGCAGTTAAATTAACGGTTTGGTTAATAATGCAAAATGAGGCAACATGAAATAGCTTAGTTGTGTATACTTGTCGTATTTTTTCTTTTATTTGTATAACGGCCGTTAGTCAAAACGGATTTATAACCAACTATAATATTTCTTAAATAATAAAATGATGAAGAAAAACCTGATCTTTTTGGTATTGCTTGCCTTATGCTTTAAGGCAGGTGCGCAAAACATTTCATTGGTAAAAGGCTGGAAAATGTCGATAGGCGATGATTCCGGCTGGTCTGCACCTAACTTTGATGATAAAGGCTGGCAAAATGCAAACATTACCCGCCCTTGGGAACGCCAGGGGCCATGCCAATTACGATGGTTTTGGCTGGTATCGCCTGCATGTGGTTATACCATCATCCATAAAAGAAAAAGCATATTTAAAAGACAGTATTATCATTAGCCTTGGCAGCATTGATGATAACGATGAAGTATATCTAAATGGTAAACTAATAGGTAAATACGGCAGCCGCGGCGGCAATATTAAAGAAAGTAAGTATGGCCACCGCAGCTACACCATTTCGGCAAATAACCCTGCTATACAATGGGATAAAGATAATGTACTGGCCATACGCGTATATGATACAGGCGGCGATGGGGGTGTTTATGGATTAGCGTCCGAGTATAACATCCGCATGAGCGATATTATGGAAGGTACACAGTTTGACACCAGTAAAGATTTTAGCTATGGTACCAAGAATTCATTAGGCAAGTCCATACAATTGGTTTCAAAAAACCATTTCCAATATAATGGCACGCTATCCCTCACTATTACCGACCCGGAAACTAACAAAATTATCAGTACCCAAAAAACAGATACAGCGCATTTTACAAACGGTAAGCCTTTTGTATGGTGGGTTGCTTTTTCGACACCGCAAAAAAAGTCATACCTTATAAAATATACATTTAAAGATAAAAAAACCGGTGTCGAATTATCACAAACAGAAACTACACCATACATATTAACCCCGGCAGTATCAAGGGTGCCGCGCATAAATGGGGCAGATATATTTGGTGTGCGCCCGGGCCACCCGGTATTATATTTAATACCAGCTACAGGCAGAACACCACTGACTTACAAAGCAACAGGCTTACCCGCCGGATTAAAATTAGATACTAAAACGGGGATCATAACCGGCGTGGTAGCCAAAGCAGGCAACTATCCGCTTACCTTTACAGTAAGCAATAAATTTGGCACCAATACCAAAAAGTTCACTTTAGCTATTGGCAATAATATTGGCTTAACCCCAGCTTTAGGCTGGAACAGCTGGAACGCCCGGGGCCTTAGCGTAGACGATGAAAAAGTTCGGATCTCTGCCCGCGAAATGGCTGAGCGCTTAGCTGCCCATGGCTGGGGATATATCAACATAGATGATGGTTGGGAAGCGGCTGCCCGTAATGCGGACGGAAAGATTGAAGCTAATAGCAAATTCCCGGATATGAAAGGACTTACAGATTATGTGCATAGCTTAGGCTTGCGCATGGGTATCTACTCATCCCCGGCCCGAAAACGTGTGGGGGCTATTTAGGCAGTTATCAGCATGAAGATGATGATGCCTTAACCTATGCTGAATGGGGTATCGACTATTTAAAATATGATTGGTGCTCGTACGGACAGATCGCGCCAAGAAACCCTAACCTGGACGAAATGAAAAAGCCTTACCAGGTAATGCGTGCATCGCTTAACAAAGCTAACCGCGACATCCTGTACAGCTTTTGCCAGTATGGCATGGGCGATGTGTGGAACTGGGGTGCCGAAGCCGGTGGTAACAGCTGGCGCACAACCGGCGATATAGTAGATACCGGGCCAGCATGTCGGGTATTGGCTTTAACCAGGATAAAGCAGCACCGCTTGCCGGTCCCGGACATTTTAACGACCCTGATATGCTGGTTGTAGGTAAAGTAGGCTGGGGACCAAGCCTGCACCCAAGCCGTCTTACTTTTGATGAGCAGTACACGCACATCAGTTTATGGAGCTTGCTGGCATCGCCACTATTAATCGGTTGCGATATGGGCAACCCGGACAGGTTTACGTTAAGCCTGCTTACCAATGATGAAGTTATAGCTATTAATCAGGATGCATTAGGCAAAAGCGCCCGCCAGTATATCAAGAACGATAATTACCAAGTATGGGTTAAAGAGTTAAAAGATGGAAGCAAAGCTATCGGTTTGTTTAACTTAACTGATAAATATCAAACGCTATCGCTTGCTAAAAACGACCCTGCGTTGGCCGGGTACCATAAGTTCCGCAATGTGTGGAGCCAGCAGCCAATTGTTGCAGCCGGCTCAACAGTAGGTGGCAAAGTTGCACCGCATGGTGTGTTATTAATAAGGGTGTCCAAATAACAGAATGCTTACGCAATCGTATGCGTAACTTTTAAGTATAAACTACCCTTTTTTAAGTTATTTAATTGATATTTGAAAATCACCCCGTTATACGGGGCACAACCAATTTTACCAAATTATTTGATCCGTATGGAAAAATCACGTCGTACCTTCATCAGGCAGGCATCAATTGCCGGTGCCGGTGTAATGCTTGCCAAAACCGGCTTCAGCGCCAAAAGCTATAAACGTATTATTGGCGCTAACGACCGTGTGCGGGTTGGCGTTGTTGGCTTCTCTGACCGCCATAAAAGCTCGCATATGCCTTGCTTCATGAACCATTATAAAGAGCTAAACTTTGAGGTAGTTGCTGTATCAGATATCTGGAACAAACGCCGTGAAGAGGGTGCCGCTGCGTGGAGTAAAAAGATGGATAACACGGTTAAAGCCTATCGCAATAACGAAGAAATGTATAGTGCCAAAGCGGTGGATGCGGTGTTTATGAGCACAGCCGATTTCCAGCACGCGCGCCATTGCGCCGAAGCCGTGCGTGCCGGTTGCGATGTGTACTGTGAAAAGCCATTTGCCGAAACTATGGAAGACGCCCGTTTTGCATTAAAAGCGGTAAAGGAAACCGGTAAAATAGTGCAGATTGGTTCACAGCGCCGTAGCGGTGCCAATTACCATGCTGCCGAAGAGTTTATAAAATCGGGCCAGTTTGGGCCGATAACTATGGTTGAACTAACCTGGAACGTAAACCAGCCGGGACGCTGGCGCAGACCGGATGTAGTACCCCTGCTAAAAGAATCGGATACCGATTGGAAGCGTTGGTTAATGAACCGCCCTTACGAAGCATTCGACCCGCGTAAATATTTGGAGTTCCGCTTGTTCTGGCCTTATTCATCAGGATTGCCCGGTCAGTGGATGAGCCACCAGATCGATACGGTGCACTGGTTCAGCGGTTTAAAACATCCACGCAGTGTAACAGCTAATGGCGGCATTTATATGTGGAAAGATGGCCGCCGTAACTGGGACACCATATCGGCTGCTTTTGATTACGGGCCGGCAAACGATCCGGCTTCAGGTTTCCGGTTACCTTTGCATCGCGGATGCATAACGGCGATGATGATCCTTCTGAATTATATTACTCAAACGGCGGAGAACTAAACCTGGTAACTAATAAAGTAACGCCGAAAGGCGGCCTTACCGAAAAAATGGCAAAAGCTATGGGTATGAAAGCAAACCTGTTGCCAGAAGTAAGCCTGAAGAATACCGAAAAAGTAGTTACATCAGCTAATACCGGTGGCGACGCGTTAACGTCAAACCACGTGCGTAACTGGATGGAATGTGTGCGCAGCCGTAAACAGCCTAACGCCCCGGTTGAAGCAGGCTACAGCCATGCTATAGCATTGATAATGACCAACGCGGCGGCACATACAGGCCTGAAAGCCACTTTTGATGAGGCTACCCAGAAGTGATGGTTGGCGGCAAGGTATTTAAATATTAATCACTACAAATGTCATCCCGACCAACGGGAGAGATCTATACATATATAAGTCGGCGATATGCATGTGTATAGGTTTCTCCCTCGTTCCTCGGTCGAAATAACATTTCTCTTCCTAATTTCCATGATAAACCAGATCAAACAAATAACAGTAGCCCTCGTGATGACGGCGGTATCAACCTTAGCTATCGCGCAGCAACAACAGGTAACGCTGATAAAATCAGCAAAAGATAAAAAGGTTGATGTGCTGATAGGCGGAAAACCCTTTACCAGTTTTTTATACCCGGATACGCTGGAAAAACCTGTTTTATATCCTTTGCATGCGGCTAATGGCACGGTTGTTACCCGTAGTTTCCCGTTGGATAAACGGGTTGGCGATGCTACAGATCACCCGCACCATATTGGTTTATGGTTCAATTATGAAAACCTGAACGGCCTTGATTTCTGGAACAATAGCTACGCCATCCCGGCAGCCAAAAAAGCCAGTACGGCTGGATCCGTACCGATAAGGTTTTAGAAACAAAAAACGGTACGACAGGGAGCCTTACCTATCATGCCAACTGGACCAACCAGGCCAAAGAAGTTATACTGGAAGAAACCACGCGTTTTGAATTTAGCGGAACAGGTAACCAGCGGGTTATCGACCGCACAACTACCCTAAAAGCGGTTATGGATGCCAAATTTACCGATGCCAAGGACGGTATGCTGGGTCTTCGCCTGGCGCACGAGCTGCAAATGCCGACCAAAGAAGATCAAAAATTTACCGACGATAAAGGTATTGTAACCGTGGTAAAAGGTGGTACCGACCCTTTAGCTAATGGCAACTACCTAACCAGCGCAGGTAAAACCGGTGATGCCGCCCGGAGCACTCGTGGTAACTGGTGCCGGTATACGGCAAAATGGGCAATGACGTAATAAGCATTGGCATTATAGATCATCCGCAGAACCCTAATTATCCTACTTTTTGGCATGCAAGGGGTTACGGTTTATTCGCGGCAAACCCTTTAGGCGAGAAGATCTTTACCAATGGTAAGTCTGAGAAGAACCTGACCTTGAAAAAAGGCGAATCGGTTAC
Source organism: Mucilaginibacter humi (assembly GCF_013087555.1). Lineage (NCBI taxonomy): Bacteria > Pseudomonadati > Bacteroidota > Sphingobacteriia > Sphingobacteriales > Sphingobacteriaceae > Mucilaginibacter > Mucilaginibacter humi. Next base: position 16,820 of record NZ_JABFCR010000022.1, on the reverse strand, counting down.
GTTTAAATATCGCATAGTGATTGGTAATGCCGGCGAAAAGTTATCTGTCGACCAACTTAATGCGGATGCGGCAAATTTTGCTAAGAAATAAATGAAATACCCGCTCGCACTGGTTTTAATACTAACGATTGGCAGTGCTATTGCCCAGCCCCGCATCATTATAAAACTGGACGACCCGGGCAGCCGTAATGGCCGCAGCTCCGCCGCGCCGGTAATTGATATTCTGGTTCAGCGTAAAATTAAAGCGGGTTTAGGAGTAATTGCCGCCCAGTTAGATTCGACCGCCGGGATAGCTTATGATAAGTATCTTATAACGACTAATGATAAAGGCGAAAAGCTATTCGAGATCTGGAACCATGGCTTTGACCATTCAAATAAAAATTCGCCCGATAATAAGATGGAGTTTAACGGCACAGGTTACGACTTCCAAAAGAGCATTTAGCCAAGGCGCAGGCAAGAGTAAAGCAATTGTTTGGTGTAACCATGCGTACGTTTGGGTCGCCTTATAATGCCAGCGATTCGGTTACAAACAGCGTAATTAAAGAGCAGGGCGATATTAAAGTATTCCTGTTCGGCAGCTTTAAAACCGATGAGATCCCGGGGTGAAAAATTACAATAACCGGGTAGAAATGGAAATAACCACCGGCCAGGTTAACTACGATCATTTTATAGCCGATTACCAGAAATATAAAGGCAAATACAAAGATAATATGGTGTTACAGGGCCATCCCAATATGTGGGATGCCGCACGTATTGCAGAGTTTAACAAGATCCTGGATTTTCTGATCGCACAAAAATGTGAGTTTGTTTTGCCGTATGATTATTACCGGCAACCAAATAATAACTAAACTTTAGCTGCCGCTCTAATATCCCCGATTTCCAATACCTGTTTAGGGTATCCTTTAACAACACAATTTATCATAGCCTGCCCAACTTCATGCAGGGTAAGCGTAGATTTGGGCGACAGGAAATTAACCACCGGATATAACCACATAAACCATCTGTACACACCATTCAAACTTTGCTGGCCATCCACAGGCTTCATAATACCGGGGCGGAAAGCGTAAGCACTTTTATATGGAAGTTTAAATAAAGCATTCTCGGTACGGCCCTTAACACGCGCCCACATGGTTGATCTTTGCTCAGTACTATCGGTATGGCTGCCCGATACATAAGTAAACACCAGATCCGGATTAAGCCCGGCAACTGTTTCAGCAAAGTTTAGGGTGATATCATAGGTGAGGTGCGTATACTCCGGCTCTTTCTTACCAACAGAAGTTACACCGGCACAAAAGAAGCAGGCATCATATCCGGTTAGCTGATCGGTTACTTTTGTAAGGTCCATAAAGTCTGGCACCAAAAGTTCCTTTAGCTTGGGGTGTTGTCTGTCGTAATGTTTACGGTTAACAATTAATACCTCCGCTACATCTGCGTTAGCCAAACAGTGTAATAACACCCCTTCGCCTACCATGCCGGTAGCGCCGGTAATAATAACTTTGATTTTCATGCTGCTAATTGTTACTGTTAATGTAGACGATCAACAATATAAAACATTTTAAATTATTTTGTTTGAGGAACCTTCCTGAAAACTATATCCTTTATATCATCCTCGAACGAACCGCTTAAAGCAATGATCTCCCCATTATTGCCGCTAATGATTTTAAGTTCGCCGCCTGGTACATTGGCTTTAAAACGGTCACTGCTTTTTGGTAAAAACGCAATAGGTTTATCATTATGCGTGGCGATAAGTTTTTGGTTGGATAAAATAATTTTTATAACACCATATCCGGGATGTGTAAATGTGCCGGTATAGTCATTTAAGGGGCGCGGCATTATATGATCAATGGCCGGGTTAAGCTGTGCCGATCGGATTTCATCGGCGGCCCGTTTCTTTTGTAAGGCAAGCAACAGCGTGTTCCAGTCTTTTTTTGGCAGGTTAAGTAACCGGTCGGCAATATAGCTGCTCACCATTTCGGGGATGGTTGCATTAAATTTATTGACAAGTACTACTATGCCAATGCTATCTGTTGGGAAAAAAGCGGTGTTTGATGAATACAAAGGCAAGTCGCCGCTATGCTGGACATGATAATGGCCCCGGTACGAGTCTATTATCCAGCCATAGCCAACATCGCCAAAATAACAATCAGGATATGCCGGAAAAGCAGGATTTGGCCGCGATGGTGTACTCATTTGTGGGATAGAAGCTTCTATTACAAATCGTTTGGGTAATATTTGTTTCCCCTTAAACCGGCCATTATTTATCCATGCGACTAACCAGTTTGACATATCAGCTACAGAGGCGTTTATACTGCCCGCCCCGTTTTCAAACTCCCTGTCCTGCGAACCGGCAACTATCGTGTCGCGGCGCACAAAGTATCCCTTACTGTACTCGGTGTTTTTAAATAGATCCGAGGACCGGGTGCTGCTTTCGGTCATTTCTAACGGGGTAAAAATCAGTTCCTGCATTTGTTGCGACCAGCTTTGGCCGGTTACCCGGGCAATAAGCCCGCCCAGCGACTGGTACATCAGGTTATTGTATTGCACTTCCTCGCGGATGCCTTTAGAGGGCTCCGGGTAACGGATCCGGTGGATCATGGTATCCAACGGTATTTGGTCGCGGGCATCTGTCGCCCAGTCATGTCGCGGAAGCCCCGTTCTATGTGTCATCATATCCTTTACTGTTATTATTTTTGTCATCTCGGGGGTATAAAACTCCAATGCAGGAAAGTATTGATGGACGGGGCGGTTAATGTCCAATAGTTTCTTTTCGGCCGCCATGCCAACAAGCATGGCCGTAAAAGCTTTGGTGCATGATGCTATTGGGAAAACCGTATGTGCCGAAACTGGTAATTTATTTTCGAGATCGCGATAGCCGTACCCTTTTTCAAAGATCACGGTGCTTTTATATACTACAGCAACGGCAATACCGGCAACTTTCCAATCCTTCATTACCCGGTTTATCTGGGCATCAATACCGGATAATCGCTTTACTAAAACAGAGGGGTTGGTTGACTGGGCAAACAAGGTGTTGGCAAAGCAACAAAGTATGGCGAATAAATTTTTTCTCATGACGGAAGATTTTTATCAAAGTTGCGCCAATTACAACTGATTACATAGAATGGATTTAGCGTAACTGTGCTTCGCCTTTAAAATAACGCGGGCTTAGGCCGGTCATTTTTTTAAGTACCCTAATAAAATGGCTTTCGTCTGCAAAACCACTCGCATAGGCTAATTGAGCTCCGGTATAAAAAGATTGGTTCATTTTTTCTATGGCCCTGTTAATCTTTAACTTTCGCCGGTATTCGCCCAATGTGCACGAAAAATAATCCGGGAAATATTTAGAAATAGTAACTGGATGTACCCCCGCTATTACGGATAGTTCTTCAAGCGTGATAGTTTCGTTCCACCGGTCATTCAATATCTCTTTGATGGTTTTAACCCGTGCGGGTATGCCCGGCAAAAGTAGGCGTGAAGTGTCGCTAACGATATTTAATAACAGCTGTTGTAATGAGATAATGGCATTGCTATCCGGGTGTTGCAGCTCTCTGAAAACATTAAGCATTAAACACCTTACATCAGGATGTTGCTGTAAAGCTTGAGCAATTGATGCCGGGTTAATATTATATGCCGAAAAAAACTGGTCAGTAAGTTCAAAATTGACATGGTATGATGGTGCCGGCACTTTGCTGATTTGATGGCGTTCACACGCTTCGTACCATGTTATTGATCCCGGTAGTCGGATGTAAGAGCTTTGCTTTTTTTTCCCGGCAACCGCCAGACAGGACAAAACTAAAATGGGCATTATTATGATAATGCTCATAGCCATTATATTGAGCCGGATGAAGTATGGTACAGCTGGCAATAAGCTGAGGTGTTTCAATACTGTGAACAACTTTACTAACGTGTGTTCCTTTTGTTAATCCTTCCATTATCCAATTGACACAAGATAAATAAAAATGTGACACTATGTGGTTAGCTAAGCCAGACAAAATCAAACACAAAAAAAGGCTGAAAAAATTCGCGTCGGTAACAACGATACCAAATAGTGTTTGGATATTAGCCGATTCTGTCAATAAAGCCGCGTAACAAAACTGCACTTATAAACAGTAACGCGCACGCCGCTAAAACTATACCTGCAACCAGGTTACGAGCGCCCTCTTCTTCCATAAAATTTAACGTAACTAATGTTGATACAACTAAAAACAGCATAACCCACGCCAGGTCAAATCTGAACATCTTTCTCATCGGCTTATTTATTTGATGCTTAAATGCAAGCAAATACAACACCATATTAATTAATGGGGAAAAGCTTCGGCTGACGTTTTATACTGTTGACTTAAACCGTAAAATATGGGAAATTATACCCCATACTGCGTCAAATAAACTATTTTTAAAAAATGAGGGCTAAGTTTATATTGCTAATCTTATCAATCTGCAGCATTAGGGCGAATGCGCAGCAAGCTATTAAACCGTTCCCTCAACACACACGTTATTTTACAGGGACGATCAGGCCAAATCATATTAAACAGTTACAGCTGGATAATATGGTACGCAGTTTCTATACACAATGGAAAACACGGTTTGTAAAAAACGTGCCGGGCAAGCCGCAAAGCTATATTTGGTTTGGGGGTAAGGGTGGCAAGCAATGCGTGTCCGAGGGCCGGGGGTATGGTATGATCATCACCGTACTAATGGCTGGCCATGATGCAAACCCTAAAGCTACCTACAATAATTTATTTAGCTATGCCCGGGCCCACCCCAGCAGCCGAAGCAAATACTTGGTGGCCTGGGCGCAAAAAACAAACGGAACAGACGTCGACAAAACCTCGGCGACAGATGGTGATATAGACATCGCCTATTCGCTGCTGTTAGCCTCAAAACAATGGGGAGATAAAGGGCCGATCAATTATCTGCAGGAAGCTAAAACGATGATCAACGCAATTATGCGATATGAGATCAATCCTAAAACCCGGTCGGTTTTATTAAGTGACGGTATAGAAGAAGAAAGCAAGGATTATTTCGCCATGCGGTCATCAGATTTTATGCCGGAACATTTTAAAGCATTTCAAAAGGCAACACATGATGACCGCTGGGGCAAAGTAATTGATGCGGGGTATAAACTGTTTAATAACATGCAGGTTAATTATAGCCCGGATGCCGGCCTGTTGCCGGACTTTATCATCGGCCTGAATAAAAAACCAAAACCCGCCGGGCCGTATTTCTTGGAGGATAAATATGATGGCCAATATAATTACAATGCCTGCCGTGTGCCGTGGCGGATAGCTACCGACTATTTGCTGACCGGCGATAAGCGGCCAAAAAACATCACCAGTAAAATAAACCGCTGGATAAGGGAGACAACCAATAACGATACCTACAACCTATCTGCCGGGTACACCTTAGCCGGAAATGATATAAAGGGCCGGTACTTTGAGGCGTTGAGCTTTGTAGCCCCCTTTGGGGTTTCGGCTATGGTTGATGCCGGGGAACCGTGGAGTGGCTAAATCATGTCTGGGATTATTTGGCCGGATTTAAACTAAAAGATTACGATTATTATGATAACAGTATCAAGCTGTTGGATATGATCATCATGTCGGGTAATTACTGGCATAGTTTTTATTAAACAGATATGTTAAAATTGGGCTTTAAGCCTAAGTCAAAATTATTAACTTGCCCCCATGTATGATATCTGTTGCGTAGGCCACATTACTTCTGATAAAATTGTTAATACCAAGGGCATTATGCACATGCCGGGGGTACTGCCCTCTATTTTTCGTGTGCGGTAAATAAGCTTGATGTGAAATATATTTTGGTAACAGCGCTTGGCGCTGCCGAAATGGAGTATGTAGCCCACCTGCGCAATAAAAATATCGACGTAAGGGTACAACCCAGCGCCCATACCGTAATATTTGAGAATATTTATGGCGAAAACCGTGATGAACGCACCCAGAATGTATTGCAAATAGCCGATGCGTTCACCATGGAACAACTGTTAGATGTTGAAGCGAAAGCATTCCACCCGGGCCCGCTTTTAGCCGGTGATTTTACTACAGACTTTATAAAAACACTATCCGCCAAAGGTATCCTATCATTAGATGTGCAGGGTTACCTGCGTAAAGTGGTTAACCAAAAGGTATTCCTTACCGACTGGCCCGATAAACTGAACGCGCTGCAATATATTGATATTGTAAAAGCCGATGTTGCCGAACTGGCCGCGCTGTCGCGCTACAATACAGTAGAAGAAGGGGTAAAGTTTTTGGCTGACCTGGGCGTTAAAGAAGCCGTTATAACTAATGGCAGCCGGGGATCTGTAATTTACAGCGCGGGTGTTTTTTATGATATCCCTGCTTATCTGCCGAAATTGGTAGTAGATGCTACCGGTTGTGGCGATACCTATATGGCGGGCTATTTATACCAACGCATTAAAAAAGGCGCCGGCATCCAACAAGCCGGCGAGTTTGCCGCTGCCATGGCCGGGCTTAAAACAACGTCGCCGGGGCCATTTGTGGGCACCGAGGATGAGGTTAACCGGTTTTTAATACAGCGGGTGTAGGTAATATTGTATCAGTGTTTCAGATACAGGTGTAACAACTGATACAGCTGACACACCTGAAACAGTAGCGGGTTTATAACGCTAATAAAATGTCAGCATCGGGAGTTTAGGCATCTAAACATTGTTAGCCTTTTATTGTTACCTTATTGTCGTTTTGATTTAGCCAATTAGTCTTTAACCAAATAATTTTCTATTAAAAAAGCGTTCAAAGTTTGTTAAAAATTTGGAGTGCCTGATAGATTATATCAAAATTTGGTTGATTTTTAACTATTTTATGGTAAATTTCACAAAATAGTTCGATAAAAATTGTAATGTTTTCAAAAAAACTTGCATTTATTTAAAAACAGTTTATATATTACATCTTTATAACACAACCGGTTAACAAAAACTATTTAACCTAACATTTTCATGCAGGAATCAGCCTATTTTGATAAATATAGCCCGATAAGTGGCGTTTGGGACGAGATGTATGGAGCGGATGCCAACGTGCGTGACCATTACCGTAAGGTAATTGAATACATTTCAAGAGAATCGGCTGATGATCTGAATAAAAAAGAGGAGCTTGCCAAAAGGCTTTTCATGAGCCAGGGGTATAACTTTTACTGTATATAACAGCGGCGAGGGTATTGAAAAGATCTTCCCGTTTGATATCATCCCCCGTATTATCACTGCTGCCGAATGGGCCTTTGTAGAGAAAGGTATCAAACAACGCCTTAACGCGCTTAACTTATTTTTAAAGGATATCTATCATAACCAGTTCATTATTAAAGATGGGGTGGTACCTATTGATATCATCTACTCTTGTCCGCATTTCCTGCGCGAGATGTATATGCTCCGGTACCTTATGATATTTATGTGCATATCTCAGGTATCGACCTGATCCGTGACTACGACGGTACTTTTTATGTATTGGAAGATAACCTGCGTACACCATCCGGCGTAAGCTATATGCTGGAGAACCGCGAGATAACCAAACGTTTATTCCCCGATCTGCTACCCCAGTGCGGCGTACGCAGTGTAACCGAATATCCGGCTATCCTCTATAAAAACTTACTGTCCCTTTCGCCGCGACAAATAGCTAATCCTAATATTGTACTGCTTAGCCCGGGTATATATAACTCGGCTTATTTTGAGCATACTACGCTGGCCCGCTTAATGGGTGTTGAGCTGGTTGAAGGGCGCGACCTGGTGGTGAACAATCATAAAGTATACATGAAAACTACTATCGGCCTGCAACAGGTTGATGTGATCTATCGTAGGGTTGATGATGAGTACCGGACCCACTGGTATTTAACCCAAGCAGCATGTTGGGCGTAGCGGGTATTATGGGCGCTTATCGTAAAGGTAACGTAGCCATAGTAAATGCTATAGGTAATGGCGTAGCCGATGATAAAGCGGTTTACACTTATGTGCCCGATATGATCCGTTACTACCTGAACGAGGAGCCGATATTGAAGAACGTTCCCACCTACCAGTTAGGCAATGACGAGGAGCGCGAGCACGTATTTAAAAACCCGGACAATATGGTGGTTAAACGCACCAATGGCAGCGGCGGCTACGGTATGCTGATGGGCCACGCGGCAACCCGGAAGAGATAGACGACTATAAAAAAGAGATCATTAAAGAGCCGCGTAATTTTATTGCGCAGCCAACCATAAGCTTATCAGCAGCGCCATGCTATATGCAGGGCGAGCTAAAACCCCGCCGTATCGACCTGAGGCCATACGCCTTGTGCGGACCGGATGGTATTGAGATAGTACCGGGCGGACTGACCCGCGTGGCACTAAAAGAGGGCTCGCTGGTGGTAAATAGCTCACAGGGTGGTGGCAGTAAGGATACGTGGGTGTTGGCTTGATGTGCAGATATGCGAATATGCAGATGTGCAAATGAATAATTAATAAGATAAATAATCCGAATTCGAAAATCCGAGTTCCGAAATCAATAAGGAATGTTAAGTAGAGTAGCAGCAAGTTTATATTGGCAAAGCCGGTACATTGAGCGTAGCGACGGTATGCTGCGGATGCTTAAAATAAACTATGCTTCATCGCAGGATGCCATACAGGAGTTTACCTGGGAGCCGGTTATCCGCATATTTGCGGGGCTGGACGACGACGAGGGTGCTAACCTTGGTAATGACAGCCGCGCCGTATTAAAATATATGGTGATGGGTAAAAACAACACCAACTCGGTATTAAACATCATCACCCTTGCCCGCGAAAACGCGCGTAGTGTGCAGGAGCATATCACCAAAGATTTATGGCAATGCCTTAATGAGTATTACCATACGGTAAAAGACAGCAAGTTGGAGCGTGCCTTATTACGCGAGGACCCGATAAGCGTATTGGACGTGTTAATAAAACAGGTAATGCTTTACTATGGCACTGTGGAGATAACCATGGAGCGCGGTGAGGGCCGAAGCTTTATGAATATCGGTAAGTATCTTGAGCGCGCTATCCAGTCCGTTGATATTTTAGATACCAAATTTGGCTCTATAAGCGATAATCCCGACCTGCTGACCGATACGACCTACTGGAAGCACTTATTGCTTTCGCTGGGCGGATATGAGCTTTATTTAAAGACGTACCGGGAAGGGTTTGAGGCCGAGAACGTGTTGGAGCAGGTTGTTTTAAATAATGATTTCCCGCGCTCGGTTATTTACTCGGTAAACAATATACAACGTTATTTTGAGCGGTTGCAAAACGATAGTAATATGGACGATTTCAGGGACATGACCTTTAAAATAGGCCGCCTGCAAAGCCGTATTAAATACAGCTCGGTAAAAACCATAAGGCAGGAAGGCTTGCATGCCTTTTTAACCCAGATCCGTGGCGAGCTTTATGGCATAGCCAACGCGTTGAGCGAGCATTATTTTGCAAACAGTTAAATTTGAAGATGTGTGAATTTGAGAATTTGAAAATGAGAAGAATTTTCAAATTCTCAAATCATCAAATTAAATAATTAATAAAATGCCCGAATTTGAGATCCAACATATAACCCGTTACATTTATGATAGCCCCGTGCGCGACAGCGCCAACCAGATCATTTTGTACCCGATAAAAGACGAGTACCGTGGATGTTTTGAAACAGGAGGTAACCATAACCGGCAACCCTATTGTAGACACCCATATAGATTATTATGGCAACGAGGTTGGCAGCTTTACCTACAGCGATCCGCATTCGGTATTGGTTATCAGTTCAAAAATATTGGTGAGTACCAAACACCGCCCGTTCCCGGTAAATGATATTTTCCCGGCACAACAATGGGAGGATTTAAAGCCCCTGCAATACATGGTGCCTTTTATTGATTTTTTAAGGCAGGAGTACTTTGAGGGGTTTGAAGAACTGAAAAAACTGGTTGACGAGTTGAAAGGTACTGATGATATACCTTACCAGGTTGCCGTGCGTTTTTGCGAATACGTATATAAAAACTTTAACTACATAAAAGGCGTAACCACGGTTGAAACAACGCTGGACGAGATCTGGAAACTAAAGGCCGGTGTATGCCGATTTTGCCCATATCTTAACAGAAATGCTGCGGATGATAAAAATCCCGGCAAGGTATGTAAGCGGTTATATCTGTACAGATAAGAACGGTATGCGCGGCGAAGGTGCCACCCACGCCCGGGCCGAAGCTTATATACCAGATTATGGGTGGCTGGGCCTTGACCCAACCAATAACATTATAGCGAATGAGAACCATGTGCGCCGGCAGTGGGCCGTAACTTTATGGATTGCTCGCCGGTAAAGGGTGTTTACAAAGGATCATCGGGCCATAGCCTTGAAGTTGCGGTAACGGTTGATGATGACGGATTGGTTAATTACGAACTATCAGAAGAAAAAACACCTGCCGCCAAACCGGCAGTAACTAATATAGCCAAGAACAGTTATCAGCGTTATATGGAAATGATCCAGCAACAGCAGCAACAACAACAGTAGTATTTAAAGTGATTTGTCATCCTGAGCGATAGCGAAGGATCTTCTACGCGCGACTCGGATGTACAAGCTTCTTCGCTATTGCTCAGAATGACAGGCGGGGTTAGATTACTTAGCCCTTACGCTTATCGGCATTCTTAACCGCTTTTAATACGTCCCCAACTTCAGGTTGTTTGCGGAAGGCTTTGCTTAGTTTACCATTACTGTTGTATACAGCTACATACGGCGTAGTTTCTATCTTAAAATACTTTTGCACCGGTAAGTATAACCCTCTGTACCAACCTGGATATTAGGATATTTCTTCAGGTCAAAATCGCGTACAAAGTTTTTAATGGCCCTGATGTCGTAATTGTTTGACCAGGTTATCATCATGATCTGCGCATCGCCAAACTGCTTCATTTTTTCCCTCATATCCATAGTTAAATGCTGGCAGTGCGGGCAATCAGGGGCGAAATAGATCAATACCGTCTTTTTATGTTTTAAATTAGCCGGGGTGGCCCAGGTGCTGTCTGTTTTTAAAATTTTATAAGGCGGAATAGCGGCGCCCGGCGTATCATTGTTTTGTGCACGGGTACAGCCGGCAGCTATAATCAAGCTAAATAGTAAGATCAGTTTTTTCATCATCTATATAAAATTAAGCCTCAAGCAATTCCATCTGCCAGGCCATATGTTCTTCAGTTATTGGATATAACGCGTTTTCGCGGATAGTGTGATAAACAGCATAAAATAAATTAGTATAGTCGCCTTTTATAGCCGGCACAAACTCGATAGCTTTCTCGCCATCGGCACCAACGGTAACCAATTTGCCTTCCATGCCAATCGGTTCAACACCATAAGCATCATCGGTAGGCAACATGCCTTTGTCTAACTGGGCCTCCTGCACATCGCAGCGATATTTGCTGTAGCTGCCAATGGTGCCATGCGCCACAAAAGCAGGAAGCTGATCGGCAATTAAAAGCCCCGACGTTAAATATACCACCAATCCCGCAGGATAAGTTAAGCGGTAATTTACATAATCGGGCACTTCTGATAGGTCACGCTGGATGGTGATAAACTTATCAAACGTCAAGGGCTTACCAAATAAATGGATGGCCTGGTCTAGCAGGTGCGGCCCCAGTTCGTAAACTATGCCGTTTATAGGTGTTTCTTTAGTTTCTTTAAATGGTTTGGGGTTAAGGGCTGGTTTATACCTGTCGTAACGTAAAGAAACTTCGGTTAAGCGCCCCAACCGGCCGCTTTCAATAACTTCTTTCAGCGACAGGAAATCGCTATCCCAGCGACGGTTTTGATAGCCAAAAACATGGCGGTTATTTGCACGCGCAACATCAAACAACTCTTTTATCTCGGCAACATTGCCGGCGGCCGGTTTTTCAATCAAAACATGCTTGCCCGCGTTTAGCGCCTGCTTGGCAAAATCAAAATGGGTAAAGTTTGGTGTGTTTACAATGATCAGTTCGATCTCGCTATCAGCCAATATCTCTTCAACCGAACCATAGCTAACAATGTCAGGATAATGAGCGGCCATTTTTTTCTGGTTCCGCTCAACCACGGCTTTTAATTTAAACTGGGGGTTGGTGCTTAAAAACGGCGCATGGAATACCCTTCCGGACATGCCGTAAGCCAATAAACCGGTTACAATAGGTGCTGACATTTGCGATGGCTGTAATAAGCTGCCAAATTATCGTTTTAATAAGGCTTATGCAAAAATAGGTGAGAATTAATCTTGTGTTGGCCCGATAGACTTCATACTGCCATGTACCGCATCTATCAGATCAAGGTGGCGTTGGATGGTCAGAATATTGCGGGAAGCAAATTGCTTTATTTGCGGGTCGTAAGCGGTTTTGGCGGTGGTTTGAAAAAGCAGCATTGCCTTTTTATAATCATCGCGGACTTTATCAAGATAAGCATGGTCAAAATCATTCCCTGTTTTTTTGGCCAGTTCGGCTATAGATTTTTCATCAACCGAATCAATCGCTGTGGGCAGGGTGATATGTTTGGATTTAGCAAGCAACGCTAAACGGCTTTTGCCTTTGGTTAGGTCCTTAACCATAATAGCGCCCATATTTTTTACGCGTTTGTCAGTGCCTTTTTGTTTGGCTAATAAGCCTATCTCAATTTCAGCAAGGCAGCCTTCGGCAACCTCGATAACAAACAGGGCATCGTCTTTACCAATAACTATGTTTTTGCTTTTGGTAGTGTCGGCAGCATAGTTGATGGTGTCATCATCTCCCTCACTATTATTGCCGTGGCATGCCTGCAGCAAAAAAGCGGCAAAAATGCGGCAAATAACAGTGTTATTTTTTTCATTATTAGTTGTTATAATTGGTTAAAGCAAATCCTGTTCCGCTATTGGAAAAACAGGATTTTTATTAAAAATACGGTTTAATGTGGTTAATTTATCGTGATGAATAAAGTTTTCTTATTTTTGGCTAAATAAAATTAAACGACATGAACTTTCCTGCTGAATTAAAATACACCAAAGACCACGAATGGGTTAAATTAGAAGGTAACGTAGCTACCATAGGTATAACAGAATTTGCCCAGGGGCGAATTAGGTGATATTGTGTATGTAGATATAAATTCGGTAGGTAAAGAGGTGGCCAAAGAAGGTGTTTTTGGCACCGTTGAAGCAGTTAAAACGGTATCAGACCTATTTATGCCTGTTACCGGCACAGTAACCGAGGTTAACAAAGCGTTAGACAGTGAGCCAGAACTGGTAAACTCTGACCCCTACGGACAAGGCTGGATGGTAAAAGTAACCGTTGCAAACGCTGCTGACGCAGGCGGTCTATTATCTGCCGATGATTACAAAAGCCTGGTAGGCGCGTAAACACAATGAAATCATTTTTTAAATATAACAGGCTCACAATATTGTGGGCCTTGTTTATTTTGATAATCTGCAATGCCGACCGGGCGGCGTTGGTAAATCGCACTTGTTTTTCGAAGGGTTTGATAAGCTTACCCACTGCGGGCTATTTTTTGTGCTGGTGGTATTTGCGGCTAATTGGTATTTGCAGAAAAATGAGCTGAATACTTTAACTTTATTTCCCGCGTTTCGTATAACATTGCTGGCCATAGTTTACGGTGGTGTTATAGAGTTATTACAACTTTATGTATTTACCTGGCGCAGCGCCGAATGGCCCGATCTTTTTGCGACACGGTAGGTGCATGTATGGCAATGTTTGGTATATTAGTAACTACAACAACGGTTAAAAATGTTAAAGCGTAACTTTATTATTTTTGGTGTGATTACCGTGTTAGGCACAACATCATGCGGCATATTTAAAAAAGATTGTAACTGCCCTCATTTCGGTAAAGTAAAAACCCCGCCAAAGGCAGGGTCGGCTCCGGTAGTCTACGCGTCGCGATAGGTTATTCTGCCATCCAAACGGCATCCACAAACCATTTCTTGATATCAAAAAATCGGTCGACAGGCCTGAAGCCTGTGTTGGCAGCCATTTGGTCGGTTTGCATGATGGTGAACTTTTGCGAGATCTCCATATAAATATACTCATCTTTTAAAAAACGGATAGTTTCTTTACCTATAGTTACTATTTGGTCCTTTAAACTTATTAAGTAGCTTTTACAGGCCCCGGTTTCAGGGTCGTAGGTAGCGTAATGGTCAAATTGGCTGACGTCAAAATTGCCATCAAGCTCCCGGTTTATCCGCAGCAACAGGTTAAGGTTAAACCGTTTGGTAATCCCCTCCGAATCATTATAAGCAGCCAATATGGTTTTGGGCGATTTTTTAAGATCGAAACCGATCAGCACCATATCGCCCGGATTTAAATGTTCGCGCAGTGTTTTGCAAAATTGGTTGGCTTCGGGTACAGGCATATTGCCAATGTTCGATCCCATAAAAAGCACCACTTTGCGCCTGTTTGATAACGCTGCTGCTTTTTTAAGCATATCAAAATACTCGCCATTTAAACCTGTTATTTTTAAGCCTGGTATACTAAGTGGCAACTTTACATTAAGGTAGTTGATAACATTGGCAGATATATCAATAGGCAGGTAACTAAAATCGGTTTGTTGATTTACCGTGTATTTAAGCAGGTAGGTTGATTTTGTAGCATCACCGGCGCCTAATTCAATCAGGTCAAAACTATCACCATCAGCCATAATTGTTTGGGCCAGTGCTGCTGTTTTTGTCGAGAAGATCTCCATTTCGCAATTTGTTGGATAATATTCTGGACATCCCATTAGCTCCTGGAAGATCTTATCGCCTACGGCATCATAAAAATACATCGAGTTTAGCCGTTTTGTCGGTCCCGATAATCCCTTAATAACATCGTTATAAAATGTTGCTGCGTTGTTTTTCGATGTTTCTATAGTGTCTGGCTGTGTGGCAGTCTGGTTCATAGGTTTAATGGTTAGTGCAATTATTTAGCAAGCCTTATGCCAGTAAATTGCCAGCGTAAATTTGTCTGGAAAAATTACGGTAAGTAATACGGCTATGCCCGGGTGATGTGGCTTCGGACGCGCCCCGTAATACTTTTTGATTTACCATAAATTTGCCGTTATACTCGCCGATAGCACCCGGTGCTTTGGTAAATCCCGGGTAAGGCAGGTAAGAGCTTTCGGTCCACTCCCGTGCCTTGCCCCAGCTAAACTTGGGTGCGGCGGCTTCCCACTCAAACTCGGTAGGTAAACGCATGCCTTTCCAACTGGCATAAGCATATGCCTCGAAATAGCTGATATGGCAAACCGGCTCATGCAACCTTAGCGGCTCCAATCCATGAAAAGTATAAGCCTGCCATTCGCCGTCAATTAAATGCCAGTAAAGCGGCGATTCAATTTTATTGGTTTTTACCCAGTCCCAGCCCTCGGCATGCCAATGGCGAAAATCGTGGTAACCATCAGCATGAATAAACTCCGTGTATTCGGCATTAGTAACCGTGTTCGGGCTGATCTCGAAACTATTCAGATAAACTTTATGGCGGTTTAATTCATTATCAAAACAAAAACCCTCGCCTTCAAAGCCTATTTCATAAATGCCTTCGTCCAGCTTGATAAACCCGGCATCGTTAACCTCAACTTTTGATGATACATAGTTTTTATTATAAGCCGGAAACAACGGGTTATGCCCTAAAATATATTTAATATCTGTCAACAAAAGTTCCCGGTGCTGCTCTTCGTGGTTAAGCCCAAGGATCAGCAGTTCCTTTACAACTGCTGATGGCTCATGGCATAAAAACTTTGTCATGGCGTCGTCTACATACTCGCGGTAGCGGTAAATTTCTATAACGGTTGGCCGGCTTAAATTACCCCGGTCGGTACGGATTACGCGGTTGCCCACGGTTTCGTAATAGCTGTTAAAAACGTAGTTAAAATTAGGATCGTACTCCCCGGTAGCCCATTTCATAGGGCTTCAGTATAAAAGTCTCGAAAAACCGGTAGTATGGCCAATATGCCACTTAGGCGGACTGACATCAACAACAGGCTGCACCACGTAATCCTCGGTTTGCAGGTGGCTGCAAATGGCTTCGGTATGCTTTCTAACTTTAAAATAACGGTCAAGTAATTCCATCAGGAGTTATTTACGCTCTAAATATTGTTTTAGATTGGTTATAGTTTTAACACCTAAATCACCAGCTTGTTTTTTACGCATCATTAAAGCATAGGCGTTGTTAAAGCCAATGGGTTGAAGCCATTTAATGTGGTAACGCTTTTCAAACGCGGTTTTAACATAAGTGTAAGTCTTTTCTTTATCACCCGTAACGGCGTCAATATCTTTTTGAGATGGTTGTAAAATTGCCAATAAACCCGTGCCGGTGTATTCGGGGTAAAGGTCTATCTGGTTATTGGTCATCGCGTCAAAACAAATTTTTGTACCGCCTAAACCTGTTTTTGTAGCTACATCATAATCAGTATAACCTTTAATCAGCATGGTGTACATACTGGCCAAAATGTACTGTTCGCCAGGCTTAAATTACCCCGGTCGGTACGGATTACGCGGTTGCCCACGGTTTCGTAATAGCTGTTAAAAACGTAGTTAAAATTAGGATCGTATTAAAGCATAGGCGTTGTTAAAGCCAATGGGTTGAAGCCATTTAATGGGTAGCCCATTTCATAGGGCTACTGGCCCAAAATGTACTGTTCGCCAACCGTTATAGAAATTTGCGCTACCGCGGTATGTAGACGACGCCATGACAAAGTTTTATGCCATGAGCCATCAGCTTGGTTAATAAGGAATTTGCTGATCCTTGGGCTTAACCACGAAGAGCAGCCAGGAGCTTTTGTTGACAGATATTAAATATATTTTAGGGCATAACCCGTTGTTTCCGGCTTATAATAAAAACTATGTATCATCAAAAGTTGAGGTTAACGATGC
>NZ_JABFCR010000024.1:0-33848 GCF_013087555.1 Mucilaginibacter humi | reverse complement strand
TCAGCAAGTCTTTTTTGCTGACTACAATTTCTTTACACTGACAATTATAAAATGAATTTATTATTTCGTGTTTTGTCTCGATTATCGGCTGGTAAAGGTAGTACGGTCGAGCCTGTTATTAGGTTCAATGATGATTGGAAAAAGCTAAATGTCGAGGATAAAGTCAAAAAACAAATCATTACGCGAACAAGCTGGGAAAATCAATCAGCGACTTACTCTGAGGAGTATTATTATGGTAAAATCATTTTGATCGATGATGGTTACGCTGTGGTTAAGTATAAACATTTAGTAACCCTTGAACGCGAAATGCTAAAAGATCTTTTATGGGTTTCCGAGCTTGAATGGAAAAAAGTTCGAACCTAGATTGGCATACAAGAAATGTATGATCCAGTTTTAAGTGGTCAAATAAATTCAGTTTGGTGATTAAAGGACAATAGCGCTAGGTGTAATGCGGTTTGCCGGAACTTTGATCACTACGATGCCGCGAGGTTCAGGGTCTTTTACGGTAGAAACTATCTCCAACTTAATATTACTTTCAAATGAGCCTATCCCGTTAGGTTTTGGCAACAAGTCCAGTACCAACAAAATGCCGACTTTCGCGGATGTATTTTGATATTCCTTAGCCTGACCTAGATACTTTTCCTTCAGCGCGTCGAAAGAGGTGTCTTTAAATTCCCTTTTAACTTCAGTACAAAAATTAAACGAAAGATACTCAAAGTAGACGTCAGCACGGCCACCAGCGACATCCATTTCTTCCACCTTTATTTTTCCTCTCAACATAACAGGTTGCATGTACTCGAAATAGTCAGCTTGGAGCACATCCTCTTTTGGAAAGGACTCGGCTTGAAATAAATATTTTGCTTTAGAATGATTGGCCCCTGTGTTATCCATGCGAAGTTCCAAAAACCTAAGCGAATAAAATAGTATCGTATTGAATGCCTTGTTTATCTCTGGATAACTATAAGTGCTAACAGCCTTTAATCCATTAGTCAAATCGTTGAATTGCTTTTTCAAAATCAATGAAACGTCAGTGGTTTGATCTGCCGTGTAAGCCACAACAAACTTGTCAAATTCTGTTAAAGCATGAGCAGGGAGTTGAGCCAGTGAGGGCACAGCATCCGCTAAAGATCCAGATACCGCCCCCTCACCATTTCCCGTTTGCCACGATGATTTGTAAATTTCAATATCAGCTTGCAACTGTTGAGCAATGACAGCCACTTCTTTATCCTTATTAAGATAAAGCCATTGCTCTAACAAAAAAACCTTTCCGGCTGTTCTATGAACTTTGCCTGAATGATAGGCCTGGTTAATAATTCAAAGCCGCCGGTTGCAACCTTTTTAAATATAGTTCGGCTGCAATCATATATTTTGAGCAAGTAATTTTCTATAACAACGACTGGCTCAAGCCATGCAGGTGCTGTAAAGTGATTGAGTAATGTGGTTAGATAATCCGCCATCTCATACCAATAAAATATTTCGGTATTGCGCAGACCAACCCAGTGAATCTGTTGACTATAATTATCCCGGGCATTATAAATTGAAAGGGCGCGTTTTAACGCTTCCAACTGTTCTTTCAATTCTGATATGTTTTCTCGGTCAACAAACTTTTTCAGTGTCAAAATCGCCGCTGTATAAACATCCGCGTCGTGCCTGCCGTGTGAGCCAGCTTCCCCGAATAATTTCATGGCCGAATCAAAATTTGCTATAGCACGGGTTTGAGTTGCCGAGTTAAGTGCCTTCGTTAGAAAACACATACCTAATTCATAAAGTGCGTCATCCTCACCGACTTTAGCGGTAACGAATTCAGTTAATTTCTCGACGAGATCTTCGGTTTGAAAGTTCGTATAGCAAACACCTGTAATTTTGGCAACGTATTTTAGATATTCAGGATCATCCGTAGTTTTAATGTCTATCAAATAGCCTATCAGGCTATACCTTTTGGCTTTATTTCTGACCGCGATCTCGAAAGCGCCAAGCAGAAAGTAACCCCGAATCATCGATTGACCAGAAACATCACCGGCACGATTCAAAAGTGTGTCAAACGTGTATGCTAATTTTTGTGGCTGCATACAAAGCGTTTCTATTGCATTTCTGATAGCTATCGGATCATTATTGTCTGCAAAGCACCTAATAATAATTTCTTGTATCAAAGTTGATTCAGTAGTCTGATCAAAAATCTTCGCATCTTCCAATAATATTTTCAGGAACTCGTCCATAATCTTTGAATTCGCAACGACATTGATCAACTCATGGTAAGCATTTAGGCCCCCTAGGTCATCTACGCTGACTGATTGGCCGGCTTGCAATGATTTAATCAACAATTGTTCTATGTCTTTCATCAATATAGGCCTACCATAAGAAGTCATCACCTTTTGCATGCAACCGTTGCTTATCGTCGATATGCGCCAGTAAAGTCGGCGATGCAACCGACGCTATTATGATCTGTAACGAAGGCAAAACTTTACAAAGGCCTTCTAATCCATTGATCAAATTACTAAGGTCTTCAGGATTTACCTCTTGAGCTGCGGGAGAATCAATCACTAGAAAACCCGGATGTCGGCCTAAACCGCGTTCTTCTGCAACAGAAATCAATGCGATGGTAACGATAACTTTTAATCGTAACTGCTCACCCTTAGATACGTTAGAGTAAGAGGTTGGACTGCCATCTTTATCAATTTTAAGGTGTGGGTTGCTCGTTAGTGCAACAGACTGGTATTGACTTAGGCCTACTGTTTTACAAAAACCTAAAATCCTGTCATTAACATCCTGCAACAGTTCTTCCTGAAGATCTTTGAATCTCGCATGTGTAATTTTGATCGCCGTCTGTAAAATCTTGTTCTCGTCGATAACTTCCGCTCCCGGCTTCTCTTTTTTATCCTCAATTACAGCTGGTTTGATTGACTCAACAGTCCTTGCTGTTTTGTATTCTTCCTCTAATATTTCTAACCTCGTCACCTCGTGTTTAAGGCCATCCAGCTCGGTTTGCGCTACACGGACTGTTTGTAGATTTTCTTCGTACTCTTCCATGGCAGCTTTAAGGTCAGCTATGGATTGTTTAAGATTAGCATGTCTAAGTTTTTTTGACCGGACACTATTTTTCATTAGGTCGCACATGGCTGCCGATGCCCGCATAGATTCTTCTAGTTCGGATAAGATAATATCGGAATCATCGGTGTCGATCATTTTTTATCACAGATTGCGCAAGTATGCTCATTCTTTTCCTTTTCAAGTTGCTCTAGTGTAATTTTGCTTTCACAATGAGGACAACACGTCGGGTTCAGTCGTTTAAATACGGCATTAGCTGCTTTGTCTTCTAAAAAACCGTTGAGCTTTTTTTTCCAGAACCCATTCTTTATTAACCAGTTCTGCCTTGTCCTCCTCATCGATGAGTTCAAAATATACCGTTTTTTCTAAGGCGTAATTTGCGTTGTATTGTTTTTGTAGATCATTATAGCCCTCATTGTTGAATTTTGGCAACGGTTTTGAAGCCAACTCGTCTCTCTTCAACTTTAATTCGCTTTGAATTTCCACCAAGCGTTGTCGTCTGTTTTCTTTATCACGGTCCTCAAAAACGGTTTCGACCTCGGGCCTCACTTTTCAATTGTCCGTCTAATGCTTTAAGCGCGGCATGAGTTGATATCCATGGCAGGCCCAAAAACATGTTTAGAATTCTCGTAGGTAACCCGCTTAATGCCGTGTCGCCAAACAATGCGCCGTAGTCTGTTCCGATAAAAAGGGCCGCAGCCAGTGCGGGCCAGCCATGCACAACTTCTTTACCAGCTTCCACTTCAGAACCCGACTGTCGAAAAGAAGCAATCTGGTTTAGTCCGAGTTCATTCAGCCAAAAATCGGATACGACCTCTGCCATTTCATCTTCGCTATTGAATTCAGAAACAACACTGTTTTTGTGTCTCCTTTTAACAATTCAATCTGACCGCTGACCACATTATCTGTCTGCTGTAAGCTTAACAGATATTTTTTGTCATCTATACTAAATTTTAGTCCTGCTTCATTAATCCAACTCTTGACACCTGACTGCAAATCGGCAGAAGCTTTACCTTTAAACAACCACTTAATTACTTCGGGGCCGTTGTTTTTCCCTTGCCATTTTTATCAGAGAGTATGCCCCAAACCCCGGCATTTAGATCAGCAAACTCAAATTTGAAGTCATTATTAAATTCACCTTTTTTTTGACCTGAAAAGGATATGTCAAGAAAATTCACCCGCTTTGGAGTACCTGTGTTAGGCGATTGCTTGATATTATATTTCTTAAGAAACCGTTCTACGATTTTTCGATCGTAACCGGATTTCTCAGCGATATTATCAAGCCATCCTAATTTTTTCTTTTCAGTTGCGGCGGTCGCTTTTTTACTCATTTTGCACGGTTTAGGGCCTTAAGTCTATTAATTACTTCGTTTTTTATGGAGGGGATTTGCGTACCGAGTTGCGTAGTGGCGTAACTCATATGCTTATACTGTCGTTCTTTTAATGCACTACCTCCAAGTGATCCCGCTATTTCTTTTACCAGCTTTGCTCGTTCGTCATACCAAGCCAAAGAAGGGAATTCGGCGGTCACATCCTCAACTAATTGGACTGACAAAGGCGTTATGTAATAATAATAAGCTTTTATGGTTTCATCGGATTTATTCCCATCCCGGTAAACCAAACCTTTAGACACCAAGAGCGATAATGACTCATGTAGGTTTTCGAATGCGCCGAAACGGTAACGGATCATAGGAATTGAGCGCAGATCTGGCTCCTGATCTTCGATAATACTTTCTGCTTTGAGTAAATATTTTTCTTCACCAGTCTCGTCATATTTATTAAGAAGTTCATAAGCAAGAAAATCAGGATAACGCACCCAAAAGTCCAGAGCGTGTAACTTGGCTTTGCCATCAAAAAACCTACATATCCATCGGGGTGATTGGCGATCTGTTTAGATCCTCTTACTAAAATATAAAGTAACCGAATAGCATCTTGAACTGTAGTAGTTTGTGACATTTATAAAAGTAATGATAAAGACAGGTATTATTAAAAATACAATCATCTAATATAAAGCCTGCATCTTAAAAAGACGAATTACGAATGATATAAGCAGTTTAAGAAAACGTTCAAACTGTTAATTACGTTCCAAACTGGTTTGAAATAAGGGATAACGATAATGTCAGCAATTATTTGAAGCTCAATAAGATGGGTTATTACATTATACAATACTTGCGATGAGCAAAGGATAACTGAACATTATCCATATTAGACAAGGGTGTTGAGTAAACATAAGTTCATACTTGAATAAATCGCGTGCCATTAGCGCTCAATAGTATTTTGCCAGTAATTCTAACTCAACCCCAATAGATAGAATTTAATTAACCCAACACACTAACCCATTGCAGCGCTTAAACAACCGGCAGCAGCAAGCAGGAAAACTGTCAAGGGCGGTGCAGCCATTAATTTCTTATACTTAACAGCACCCGTTTATATACCCTTGACAGTTTTCCTGCGGTGCTAATTTTGTGACTGCGGTGCAGTGGCTATCATATCGAGTAAGGGAATAAGCAGGTGTGCTATGAAGAATGAATAGCACTCCTGCCAGCGGCAGCGAGGCTGGCGGCGCAATGAAACCCGGCGCGATAGCGCGTGGTGTAATGAAGCTGCCTGCCGCAGCTGAGAGGTTTCGATATAATACCAGTTTAAAATCTCAGCAGCAAGGTCGGACGATTAACTAACCGCCCGACATGCTACTAAGGGCCCCGGCGGTACTTTCATTATTATAAACAGCTTTTAAAGTACGTGAGGCGAGCACTTGCCCACCCGCAAATACTATTGACACTGTTATGCTTCAATATCTTTTATATATTGCTGGTAAACTCTTTCTGCTACCTGATTGAATTTTGTTACTTGTTTTGATAGTAATCTTATCGAATCTTCGTCAGGATCAAATGAACTGCTATACCGTGATTGTGAATAGGCGCTTTGCAGCAATTGATATAGTTGTGCCCCTTCGATGGTATTTAGTTCAAAGACCTCTTTTAATTCATCGGTAAACAATAAGGTGAGCCTTAGTAATCGCGACAAATTATGCATCTGTACGCGGTAGCCTATAGCGGCTTGTATGATGGCTTTTAAAACGCTTTCAACAGATTGGTGCAAAAGAAATGCTGCCAGCCTGAAATTGTTATCTGCCCTATATAATTCTGCACCTTTTAAAAAATCATTGCCCTGTTTACCCCATCTCTCCCAATTGAATTGTGCCCTTGTTAATAATATTCCCTTAGTTATTTCCGGATGGGTGGGTAATGATAATTCCGGGGATTGGTACAAAACATTTCCCTTGTCCATAACGGTTGACCAAAACCGTCTGCCTTTAATAAGTGCTTCTTTCGCGCTGTTTACTTTATGTACGATAGCATGCACATGAGCCAAATATTGACAGTTATCTTCTATCTTGTTGCTAATCTGATGCTCCGGTGTTTTTCATCATCACCTATTAATATAAGCAAGTAAAATGTATGGGGTCTTGGATGTGTTCCTAAATGAATAATCATTTGAACCTGCGGACAGCGTTTTAATATCAAATTTTTAATCTCTTCCAACCCCAACTTTTCGGCCGCTGTAGGTTTAGGGTCTATTGTTTTAAGCGCAACAGGTTCGGAAGATGTATCCGCTAAATCACTTTCAAGCTTACTTCGTTTTAAATGCGGACGACCTCCCTCGCGTTGGCAGATCAGCCAAGCCGCAGAATACAGCTTAATTAAGTTTTCATATACAGCAATAACCTCACCTGCATATAAAGCTTCTACATCCGCATTATTGTAAAGGGCTGCGTGTGACCATTCATGTAACTGATCCCTGTATTCCTGCGGCTTGATTTTTTTAAAAACTTTCTTAACAGCCTTATAAGGTTCAAGTTGTTCTTTCAGCGAAAGATTTTTAGGATAGTATTCCCATTGTTCCTTTTCTTCTTCCAATTGTTCTTCTGTAAGCTGTTCCCGCTGGTAAGAGAAATTTTTATAATTGAGTAATAGCAGATACATCGCTTCCAAAATCTTTAAATTAAGATCATAGATAAAAAGCAGGGTTCCGGGGCCATGTCGTTTTTCATCATAATGCTCATCGTTAACCACATAATAACGCCATTCCTTTAATCGCTTACCGTGACCTTTTACCGAATCGGCACTAAAAAAATCGACTACTACCGATATTGGATTTTCAACTTCGTAATGGCGAAGTGTTTTGGGGTAATGTTCCCGGGGTGCATAAGTTCCGTTGTACATGATGCTTTCTTTACACCGGCCTCCATTAACCGGCAAAACAAAAGAATAGCACTTCATCGCAGTACCGAACCATAAGCGATTGTATTTTACAATAAAGCCGTAGTTTTGTACATTTACAATAATTAATACATTTGGCTTATGGCAGAACCAACCTTACATATCGGTAGAAAGATCAGCAAACTTCGTGAACTAAGGGGAATGAAGCAGGAAGCCCCGGCTGCGGAATTAGGTATAAGCCAACAAGCGATTTCCAAGATTGAGCAAAGTGCCGAAGTAGAGGAGGATGCATTAACAAAGATTGCACATGTATTGGGCGTTACCGTTGAAGGCTTAAAACACTTTACAGAAGACTCAGTCTTCAACAACATCAATAATTTCCACGATAATTCAATACAGAATAATTTCAATCCGATTGAAAAGGTAATTGAATTGTACGAGCGCCTACTCCAAAGTGAACGAGAAAAGATTGAGATTCTAAAGAATTCAAAATAACACGAAGCCCCATAAGGGGCTTTTGTCTTTATAGTCCAGGCAAGCATAGTTCAAGTATTAGAAATGCATACGCATTTCTAAGTTTCTACATTTACAGAAATATTCATTTCTATAAATGTAGAAATCTAGTTTTCTATATCTCTACATTTGTAGCAAGTTATGTCATTGGTTAAGTTATTTGTCGGCGGGTTCCCGCTTGATATGGAAGAAATAGAGCTGGCAAAATTATTTGCCCCGCATGGTGACATCTGCACCATTAAGATCGTTCGGGATAAAAAAACGAAACTATGTAAAGGATATGCCTTTATAGAAATGAACGACAGGGCAGGTGCAGAAGCTGCCGTTGAAGCATTAAACGGGACTACACTGGATGGAAAAGAACTAACCGTAAAGATTAGTGAAGAACCAACAGATAATTCTTCACTGTCCGATGAATCTACGGTTCCTCAACGACCTCCGGTTTATCAAAAGGTGTTAAAGCCTGGCAATGAGGTAAAAAGAAAAGGCCAAGAAGGTCAGTGTAGTTACCGAAACCATTTGCTAACCCAGTCTTTGACCTTTTCTCTTCTTCCTTTTGCGTTTGAACTCATTTAATGCAGTTTGATCCATATCACCAGCATGGTGATCAGTGCCGAGCAAACTCCCGATAAGATCGCTATCAGGTAAAGCCTGATAACCCACCTGCTGCCGACCTGATGGTTGGCGTTGTAAATTTGTTCTGCGCTGCTGACTATCCTTTGTATCTGAAAAGCGAGGTTGGTTGCCGTGCTGTCCATTATTTCCAGCCGCCTGCTTGTATTTTCGATTTGCTTTTCCGATCTGATCCTGTAGTTTTCCAGTGCCCTGCTGTACATCCTTTCTATTTCCGGCAGTAACTTTTGTATCTGCGTTAGTTCCGGCTGCTGTTCCTCTTGTAACTGATTGTCCGGCTCCCCTTGACTGCTGCTCTCTTGTCCTAACATTTGCCTGGGTATATTGCTGTGCGATCTCTTTCTTGTTCATAACTGATAGCATTTTTAATGGCCTGCCATTTATAGGCATTACCTAAATGAGCGCCTTTGAACTGCATACCTTCATAGCCATAAGATATACCGCTTACAAAGCCGGTGCTGGCCTGGTTAAACAATACATTAATACCCTGTGCTTCTAATTGCTGAATGAACTGTGCAGCGTCCGGTTTCTGACTGAGTACATTCTTAATAACGACCTGTAGCTTCATTTTAACAGATGGTTCATCTGTCCGCTTCATCATTTCCAGCTCATTCTTCGTCATGGCCCTTTCCTGTGCCTGACGGCTCGAAATTACCTCGGTTAACCCATGCTGCTTTTCAAGCCTTCTCAGCACCTGTTCGCTTCGCTGGTAGTCTTTGCTGTCGGATACGACTTTACCGTCGTAGCCGATGCGATTGACCAGTATATGCAGGTGCGGGTGATCCGCATCAAAGTGCCGGAAGATGGCGTACTGGTGCTGGTCAAAACCCATGTTGTTCAAATATTCATTTGCAATAATGTTCATTTGTTCATCGGCCAGGTTCTCGTTTGGTGGAAAGTTCAGGGATGTATGGTAAAAATACTTTTGCAGGTTCGGCCTTAACATTCTGACCAAAGCCACTTCTTGCATGATAGCATCCTCTTTGCCCGATGTAAAAGTCATATCGAGGATTTTAGCAACACCCTGATCGACCTTTTGGAGGTTGTATCTTAATGCGCCCCTGAATCCTTTTCCTTTTACCTGATCCGCTGTCATTTCAATAAACAGTTAAGTATGTCTTTCTGCGTTTTCATCAATGCTGTCAGGACCGTTAGATAAGCCGGTGACAGTTTGCCTCCATGAACCTGCCTAACTGCCTGGTTCAGGTTAACGCCAATCTTGTGCAGCTCACGGTAAAGAGCCGCATTGACCGGTGAGAGCTTAATGGCAGGGAACCTGCCGGTAAAAGCTTTCTGCCTGATCCAGTTGGCCGGCGTCATTGCGGATGCCTCAGCATAAGTGCAAACGATCTCATTCTCTTCTTTTGTCAGCCGGATATTGACCTGTATGATCCTTTTATCTTCTTCCTGTAAAGCCGGTCTTCCCATGATTGTTGATTTTAAACGAAGTGCAAAATCATGCTTACCTCCGAAGGAGCAAGCCGTTTAAGCGTAGCGAAAACATGGCTTGCTCCTGAAGGCTGAACACATATCTATTTACTGAAACTGATCCGCTTGCTCTTAACTTCTCCCTTTAAGACTTTCATGATATCCTCGTAATTATAATACAGGATACCGCCGATCTTGGTAAACGGAATGGTGCCGTTATCCCTGAGCGTTTGCAGGGTATTGTTAGAAATCTTAAGCAGGTTCTTGACCTGGTAACTCTTTATAAACTTCCTTGGTTCTTCTGTAGAACCGCCGCTTATCAGCGCCTTCATTTGACCGAGCAGTCGTTCGCCGAACTCCTGCAAGTCTTCCTTCGTGATGATTTCTGCTGCCATAATTATACATTTATAGATGTCATATATTTAAACCTAAACTCCCGTCAACTGCCCAAATAGCACAGCTTGATATTGTACCCATCAGGCAAAGTTGTAGCCTTCGTCTGAGAATAGTTCACAACTTTTGCACACCTTGTGTTCTTTTTTCGGATACATTTTATCATATCATGATCCATTAAGCACAAAGGTGCTCACATGAGCTAAATAAAATTCTACCCTCCTGTGATAGGTAGGTGTTTTTATACAAAATTGAATTAAGAGAATTGGAATCTACTCCGAGTTTATCCGAGTCGGACCGTATAAAATCAGGATTAATTTTAGATAGTGGAGTTTCAATATTTATTTTTAACATTTATTGTGTCGGACGGATGTTACCTTTAATCTATAATCACACTGAATCCGCAATGAGTAAAACAACATTTGACCGTCAGCAATTATATGACCTTGTTTGGGCAGAGCCGCTGCTCGGCCTTTCAAAAAATACAATATCTCAGACGTGGGCTTACGCAAAATCTGTCTCCGAATGGGCGTGCCTGTTCCGGTAGCAGGTTACTGGGCTAAAGTACAGCATGGTAAAAAGACTACCGTAAAGCCGTTACCGAAAGACCATTCGGGTCAGAAAGAAGCCGTGTTATACTTGCGGGATGAAAACCACCCAGCCACCGTAGACGGTGTAACACCGCAGGCGGCCATGCAGGCTTTGATAGAGCGTGAGCACCCGGACGAGTTGAAACTTACTGGCAAACTCGATGACCCTGATCCATTGATTATTAAAGCCCAAGCGGCGTTGCAAAAAAGGAATGTATATTATAGAGCTGGCGATATTCTTAAGACGGAAAGCGGACAGTTAGATATTCGCGTATCTGACACGCAAATCAAAAGGGCGCTTTGTATCATGGATGCCTTTGTCAAAATCATGCGTAAGCGCGGGCGGGAATTTAAGTTTCGGAACGAAGTCACGTATATCGTTATCAGTGAAGAGGAAATCGAAATGGCGCTGCGAGAAACGAGCACGGCTACGATTCGGGAAGACCGCTGGCAAACAAGAGATCTTATTCCGAATGGCAGGCTGGAACTCAAGTTTGGGAGCTATGAACCTACCATCACCGGCAGGGACGGCAAAGTGCCAATAGAGGATCAGCTAGCCAAGATCATTGCCCGCCTGGAACTGATGGCGGAGGAAATGCGCGTCAAAACCCTCGAAGATAAAATATGGAGAGCAGCCTACGAAGAAAAAGAACGCCTGCGAAAGTTGACTGAGGAACGGCAAAAGCTGGAGATCAACTCTTTTCAGAAATCCCTGCGCGACGCAATCCGCTGGCAGGAAACCAATACTTTCCGAAATTATATTGACCATATAGAAAAGAATGCACTAATGGCGGAACAACCTGATGAAGAAATACTTGCTTGGGTGCAATGGGCGCGGAACAAAGCCGACTGGTATGACCCTCTGATCGAAAAGGCAGATGAGTGGCTGGTCAGTATTGATCGCAATGCTATTATGAAATCCGAGCCGCCAAGCACCGGACGTCGCGGATTTAGTGTAGCCTATGAAACAGCGGAACCGGATAAACCTGCTTGGCCGCTGCTGCCTTGGCACCTTAAACGGCAAGCGTAACTACCAAATGCTATTTCACCTGAAGGATAATTCGTGTAGCGCCATTCAAGGTTTATACTATCAATCGGATAGGAACGTAGTTCATTTATAAATTGTAAATGTTATCTGGGTATTTTTACAATCGTACTTAAACCTAAAATATTATATCTTTCATGTATATTTAACATTGCTTAACTATTATCACTAACTAGACATTTCCTGCCGCTTAATTTAACGTTTTACCGCTGGTGTTCTAGAATATAATCCGCCTCATGCCGTTAATCATCAATAGCTTTTCTGATACTACTAAAAAAACAGAATGGTCCTCGGCCCTTAAGAATTGCCGTCCATACGTATAACGCTTTATTGATAAAGGCAATTGCTGAACTTGATCATTACAGTCAGTTTACACATATCCACCCCGTCGCCAAAATTCAAAAAAGCGGAAGAAGAGAAAAAATCGCGGGTACCATCGCCAGAGGCAAATACGATATTCTCCTGATGATCGATGATGGTAAAACAGACATTGCTTCTTTCAGATCGATCGCAGCCAACTATATTATCGTTTGCCAACTAACCCCTGCGGATGAAAATTACCTGACCTATAGCACTCGGCACGGTCGTCTGATCACGGCGATTCTCAGGAGTTTCAGTGCATCAGGACTTTTGTTTTTTCCGATCGATCGCGACCCGATGGCGGTCTTGGCTTGGTACAGGTCCTTTATTAGATCACTCACTGAAAATGCGACCATTTTAAAAGCTATTCAGGCAACAGTAAAAGAAGGTTATTTGATCCAGATCCCAGCTACTGCAACTGACCAACCTCTGGAAAAAGGTTTAGCGTTCTTGGCTGGTCGATTTAAAAAGCTTTACGACCAAAACTATCCTCAACTTGGCAACGCTAAAAAGACAAGGAATTGCGGCGGCAGCTCAATGAAGTTAAAACCATGATCGACACGGGTGGAAGGTTTAACCCCTCCAATAAAATGCAATTGGCGTCAAATGTATCCCAAATATTTAATAGACTGGTTGATGTTAATGAAGTGATCAAAACCAGGCAGGCACAGACCCGTTCAGTTGCTACAGTACTAAAAAGACAGGATAAAGTTGGAAGAATTCTTGATTTCCCGTCATTGTTAAAAGAGGAGATC
This sequence comes from Mucilaginibacter humi, assembly GCF_013087555.1. Classification (NCBI taxonomy): domain Bacteria; kingdom Pseudomonadati; phylum Bacteroidota; class Sphingobacteriia; order Sphingobacteriales; family Sphingobacteriaceae; genus Mucilaginibacter; species Mucilaginibacter humi. Next base: position 20,863 of record NZ_JABFCR010000024.1, on the reverse strand, counting down.
CAGATAAAACCCCACACTGAAATAATAAGTTTTTCACGTGAACCGGTACAAAAGGCAACCGTTTCTGAGATGGAGAACTCTGTACAGGAAATTCCTAAACCCCAACCGTTGACCGTACAGGATCCGCGCTATCTTCAGGCCGCAATATCGGCTGAGAAGGAACCCGATATTTTAATTGAGAAATTTCTGAAACCTGACACTACCTATAATTTAAGTGTTTCTATCGGCAGGCTTAAACAAGGGATGATAGCCGCAGATGAATCCTTTCCGGAAGAGGATATTCTTATAGATGTTCGGACGCCTGAAGAACCGCTGACTATTGTATTTGAGCCTTCCGATAATTCAGAGGCTCAATCACAAATCTTATTATTACCCAAGCTCCAGAATAGTCTTACTGTTAATTTTGATTTTCGTACACCTGATAGCGATACTGTATTTAGCGCTGATATCAAAGCCTTTCATAAAAACCGGCTGATCCGAGGTCGTAGGTCTGGCCGCACCAGTTAAAACTGTCGGTGATGAGAATGAACCAGTGAGATCTCTTTGAAAACAACTTTTTCTGTTAGGCGTAACCTCGACGGATTGGGTGAAAGGCTCGACTTTAACCTGGCGTTACATTACCAAGAGCAGGATGGTCAGCCAGTAGTAACCGGCGTTATCGAAAAAAGCCGATTAAATTTAATACCGGCGGCGGATTGCAAAATATTGTTGACCATATCAAAAGAACTATCGAAAAGGCTGCCCGGGAGCCTGAGGATCACCCTTATGATCTGGGGGATCCTAATAATCAAAAACTATTAGTGAACCCGGCGATGTCCGGTACAGACTTGTACAACAATTTGATCCGCGGGCAGGTAACCGGGGACGGGCCGCTGCAGGTTGTGGCTAACAGGGCTGTTTTCGCCCCCTTTGATTTTATTTATACCCTTTCTGTCCCAAAATACACTGCCAAATTATGTGATCAGGCTAAAGAAGCGCTCACCAATGGCAAATGTCTGGATTGCTTTGACAAAAGTATTGATCCAGCTGATCATATTTGCCCCTTTGGTTTTTGGAGCTTCAGCCGTATCATTGAGCGTTTTAAATATGATAGTGATCATATAAATAACCAGACTTCAGATTTGCTGGTCTATTCTGAACCGGCAAGCGGTCGTAATACGCTCAACATTCTGCAAAATACGATCCACGGATCTTCGGAGCGGGTTAATTTTAACGACCCCGATCTTCGCCATAAAATATCAGATTTCATAAAGACTACTACCAGCGCCAGCACGGTTGAGACCTCGGGATGATTGGGTTTTACAAACGTCAGCCACAGAACCGGAGACAATTGTGCTGATAACTCATATTCAAAAGAATAGCGAATTCAACGCGAACGAACTGGAAATCGGAGGCGATGTGCTGCCTCAATCGCACTTTGGACCCAAACATTTATTGAAAGATAAAAAGCCATTTGCTATCGTTCTCGGTTGCGAGGTAGACAATGTCAATAACCGGGGCTTTGATGTCAGCAGTGAATTTCTAAATAAAGGTGCGGCCATAGTCATCACCAATTTTACAAAAATATCTGGTGACGAAGCTGCTAAAATAGTCATGCGTTTGGTGGAGTTGCTCAAAACTGACAGCGGCAGAGGGATCCAATTAGGTTCTGTGATACTTAAACTTAAACAACAATTGCTGGCAGAAGGGATCATGTCAAGCTTAAGTCTGATTGCTTACGGCGACGCGGATTGGATTATCAGTGCTGAAGCGGTTTCCAAATCATAAATAATGAAAAAAACGATTAAACCCGTCTATGATATTACCCTGTTGCCTGCCAGCTACGGTGACAGTATACTGATCAATTATGGTTTAGCCGACGATCTTAAATATATTTTGATCGATGGTGGGCCTTATTACGCATTAAAGGATATCGGAGATTCGATAAAGTTACATGCTCCACAATTAAAAGAGATAGAATTACTTATCGTTACCCATATCGATGCTGACCATATCGATGGTATCATAAGAATGCTACACCAAGGAAAATTGCCCTTTACGATCAAGGAGATCTGGTTCAATGGTTACGGTCAAATAAAGATTTTTAAAGAGGACGACGGTCATCTTCTGGGTTATAAACAAGGTGAATATTTAAGCTCCTTGATTGAGCATAAGCATGTTGAACACAATAAAACTCATTTTGAAGGCAAAGCTATTGCGATTAAAGACAGCGCTTCCCCGATCTGTATAAAGTTAGCAGGCGGTTTTAAGATTTTATTACTTGGACCTGATGAAACAACATTGGCTGAATTTGCTAAAAATTGGGAAAAGGAATCGACAAACATTGCCGATATAGATGCATGGTTGAAATCACTAGAATCAAATCCCCGATATACTGACCGCGCTTTGTTAGGCGTAGACTCTATCGCAGAGTTGCAGGCTTATGAAGCTACTAACGACAATAGCCTCGAAAACCGCACTTCTATTGCCTTTATTGGGGTATATGCTGGCAGGTCCTGTCTTTTTGCTGGAGACAAGCCCAATGATGCTATGCTCGGCGTTATACAGTCCTTGCTGGATAATCGTAAAATAAAAAAGAGCAATTACAATTGGACGCCTGGAAAGTTGCACATCATGGTAGTCGTAAAAGTACACTCTACACTTTGATGCAAAAATTGAGCGCGCCAAAATTATTGATCTCATCAGATGGAAAATATTATGGTTTCCCCAATGAAGATACCATAGCCAAATTTCTAAAATTTAATCAGCGGCCGCTTACTTTCTATTTTAATTACCGTCATATAAAAAATACGCGCTGGGATGATGATGAACTCCGCGATGCCTATATATATAAGACCGAGTATGGTAAGTTAAATGAAGGCATCAAACTTTCTTTGATCCCGACAATGCTTACTAACAACACTGATAAAACCCATTAATAAACTAATCATCTATATTTAATAGATTTGTAAATAACCTAACCCATAATAAATGGCTTTGAATAAGATCGTCCACCTTGCAAATGACCCTACTGAGAACAGTGGATTTAAAAAGACGCGGGGTTTTAAAAAACAGATTGTTGAGAAGGACGACGATAATGAAGCGCCCAAATCCATCAGGCTTTTTCATCAGCGCCGCTTGCGATCATCCAATGATAACTTTTCGACCGAGCGTAACAAGCGGAATGAGGAACGCACCATCAAGCTGCCGGCAAATATCGATTTGATCAGGATACATTTTTACGCAACCTTTCAACTTGATCTACAAAAAAAAATTTTATAACAGGTACGGGATCTTAGGTATCGAATATGATAAATTTAATAAGTCGGTACTGTTTGAGATTGTTGATGAACGGAAATTCGACACTTTGGTGGCACATGTCGATGCCTTTTGTTCAGCCGAAAAAAACAGCAGTTATGAAGGTGCCGCCTTTGCATTGGTCGCACTGATCCATGATTTCGATTTTATCAGCACAAATAATCGTTTAGCGGAAATACCTGAACGTGGTGCGATTATTTCATTAATTAACTCTTCACTACGTGCCTTCAATGGTCAAAAAAATGAGTTATTCAATTTTTTGGAAAAGCGTCAGGTAGAAATTATCTATAATGAAAGTTATCCTGCGTTGTTAGAACTAGGCGAGGCCGATATAGATACAATAAATGAATTGGCCCAAAATTTCGACATTGTACGCGCAGTGACAAGTGCAAGAGCTATCAAGGTCCGTCCGGGCGAATATGGAGACTTGCGTCGTGAATTTGGGTTTACTGTAACGGAACCACCTAACCTCGAAACAGTAGGGCTTATTGATACCGGCGTAAACCGCCTTGAGCCGATCAAGGAGCTGATCTCAGCTATCAATTATGACCATACAGGCTTTGGAGCATATTGGGATGAATCCGGTCATGGCACCATGGTGGCAGGCCTGATCATTCTGGGGGAAGAATTTATCCGGGAGGTACGAGAAAACTACGAAGCAAAAGCCAGAGTCGCGGTGATCAAAGCTATTCATAACAATAACGACGAGATCAAGATCACCAATCTCCTTGCGGACATCAGACATGCCCGACGAGAACATGGCATCCGCATCTTCAGTATGTCGCTTAATATCCCTTCTATTAAAAAGTACAACGAGAATTACAGCTATTTTGCTTATGAGCTTGATAAGCTTGCTTATGAAGAAGATCTCCTCATCTTCCTTTCTGTCGGCAATATTGATGCTGACAGGATCGCGGAACTGACCATATTCGAGCGACATGATTCCCATCGATATCCTACAATCTTTTATTGCCCGGCGAAGGCAGCGCTATCCACGATTGCCAGACTACCAATATTCACGAGCCTGCCGATTCCTTGAACAACATTTCCGTTGGAGCCTTGGCTGGAAACTTAGAGCCAGGAGACCAGACAGATATTACCCCGGCAAAAGAATACCCTGCCTATTATACTCGGAAGTTTCATTTCGATTATGAGCAAAAAATAAATGGAACGACGATCAAAAGAAATCAAACCAATAAACACCTGAACAAACCAGACATCGTAATGGAAGGCGGCGACCTCCATGAATATGAAGCAGGAATGGAAGTGTTGCGTAGCCCCATAGCCGATGGCCAGCAATTCTATGGTCGTGCTTGTGGAACAAGTTTAGCCACACCGCTCGCTGCATCATTGGCTGCTGAATTATTAGCCTTATACCCGACGCTTCGTACGCAAACCATTAAAGCGCTCCTGCTAAATAACGGTAAAAAACTATGGGGAAACCATCCGCCGCATTTCGCGCCATTTGAATTTGACCTGGTCAGAAAATTGACCGGATTCGGCAGACCGGCTCGGGAGGGTCTATTCTTCAGCTCAGATAATTCGATCACTTTTGTGGTCGAACAAGATATCGATTTAGATGAGGTTATAGCCGTCCCGATTAATATTCCACCTTATTTTGCTAAATCTGGAAATAAATTAAAGTTTGATGTGACGCTTTGTTATAGTTTTCTTCCCGTTCAGCATAACCATTTAAATTATTTACCGTTGCATATATCATGCGGCATTTTTAAATGTTGTGATGTTGGAATTATAGCAGGTGGAGATGCAAAAGAATACCGGATCAAAAGCAGCATCAGCTGGACTGAAGACTTTTTCGGTGTAGAGAACCGGTTATTCTCTAATGCACAACAACTATCTTTTAACCTGCAGGCTAGTGATATGGAAGATCTAGATAATAAAGTTTGCCTTGCCATACGTTGTACCGCCAAGAAAAACATTGGAGAGAGCCACCGCAAACAACTGGAGGACACCCTGCATGAAGTTTCTGTAGTGGTTGCTATCACGGAGATCCCAGATGCACGCGCAGGGAATCAACTATATGCAGCTATGCTGGAAATTAACAAGATAGAAAATATTGCGGAAGCCGAAGGAGAAAACGACCTAACGGTTTAAAACTTTAGGTTCAGGCTTTTTTAAGGCCTTTTTTCTTCTTTTAATAGTTGCTGCCACACATCAGTTGAAATGACCGCATGCAGGTTGGTGATGTCTGCACTGAAATTTTCAAAGATGCTGCGCTTAATCGCTGTTTGCAGCGTTTTTTGTACACTGTAATAAGAAAGTCCTTTTGCTGTCTTGACAATTGTCGGCAATTTATCTTTGTCATCAAAACTGAATTTTCCATTTTTCAAAGTCAGTTCGATCAGATCCAGTATCCTTTTTTCATCCGGGAGATCGAATTGAATATTCAGGTCAAAACGTCTTAATAAAGCATCATCCAACATATCTGATTGATTGGTGGCCGCGATAACAATACTTTTGCTGGGCAGATAATCAAATAACTGTAGTATCGTGTTAACCACGCGTTTCATTTCACCATGATCTTGGCTGTAGTCACGCACTTTACCCAACGAGTCGAACTCATCGATAAAAATAATGCTATCTTCAGCTGTTGCCTTGCGGAACACTTTAGCCAGGTTTTTACTGGTCTCGCCTAATTTGGAAGATACGATAGCTCCCAAATTAACAACCACCATTGGTTTGGCTAACTCCCCAGCAAGGACATAAGAGGCCAGTGTTTTTCCGCAGCCGGATGGGCCATGAAAAAGAATCTTATTAGATACGGGCAGATCATAATTCAACAGCATATCTGCCGAATTGTGCTCTCTCATAAAAAAATGGAGTGATTCCTTGACATCTTCTGAACAAATCAGGTTTTCAAAGGAATATGAAGAGGTCAGCTTTTCGAAAATCAGCTCACCGACTTCGCGCTCATCCATTTTGGTATAATAGTCCTGCCCACCAACACGGGTTAAGGTACGTGGCTGTTTATTGACAGTATCTTTTAAAATGGATTGCAGCTGTAAAGCAAAGGTTAGCTTCTTGGTGTTTTTGGAGTATTCTATCAACTCATTTAGTGAGTCCACCAGTTTACTCTGGTCATTTTCAAGACCGTATCTTGCGATATCTTTGATGTAATTGAACTGGGACATATTCTAAGTGCTATAGTATAGGTTAGGATAAGTGCAAAATGCCCGTTATGCTACCTGATAAAGTTAATAGTAAAAAACCGCAAAAGTACTAAATCGTTTGTAATTTTTTTAATGTTGTTTACGTCTTATCCCTTACAAAGGTTCCGACTACACTTAACGATGATTGCCGTGGTATATTTTAGAAAATATTAAATGATCATGATTGGACAATTTATATGACGTAGCGTTTAATCCGAACAAACGGCCTGTATCAACAAACCGCAAACTGCTACATTGCACCATAGAATTATAAGTTAATATAACTTAATAATAGACTGTGAACGCAGTGCGTTCGCAATCTATTATTAGACCATTTGAATTACGGATTATTTTTTGCCTAGGTCTTTTTGTTTCTCAACCTCATTTTGTATTTCCCGGCTTAACTGTTCCGCCGTAGGGAGGTAAAGCTGATATTTCGAGGCAATGATGTTGCTATTTTCCGGCAGTGTAAATTTGACGACAGTATCATTCTTCTCCAGACATAACAGGATGCCAATAGTTGGTGTTTCGTGCTGCAGCCGCTCGATACGATCATAGTAATTGACGTACATTTGCAATTGTCCAATATCCTGATGGGTAATCTTATGAGTTTTTAATTCAACGATAACAAAACATTGTAATAGGCGGTTATAAAACACCAGATCAACAAGAAAGTCATCGCCATCTAAATGAATGCGTTTTTGCCGGGCAACAAACGAAAAACCATTTCCTAATTCCAGCATAAACTCCCGGAGGTGTGTGATCAAAGCGTTCTCTAAATCTTTTTCGTAATAAGCAGCATCCGGTTTAAGACCCAAAAACTCAAGCACCATCGGGTCTTTAATTAACTCTTTGGCATTCTCTGGTTGCTTTTCATTTCTTGCAACTGACAAAACACTTTCTTTATCCGTGCTGAGCAATAGTCGTTCATAAAGATTACTGCTAATTTGCCTGTCCATCTGCCTTGCCGTCCAATTGTTTTTAATCGTTTCTTCTCTGTAAAACGATACTTTATCGTCGCTGTTTAGACTTAGTAGAGACTTGTAATGAGACCAACTCAATTGTGTCCGCAGTGCGGACACAATTGGGAAGCTCTTATAAAATTGCCTGAACCAAGCCGGGTTTCTGGCTGAAAAACCTGTACCAAATTGTGGCTGCAGCTTTTCTGATAGGAATTTCAGAAGCTGGGAGCCATATTCCGCTCGTTCTTCACCACCTTGTTCCTCTTCAAAAATTCTTTTTCCAATCTGCCAATACATCAACACCCTTTCTTGATCAACAGCGCGGACGGCTTGATCCCTTGAATTATTAATTATCGATCGAATATCAGTTATAATTGATTCATTTAAGTTCATACCAATTCTCCTTCGGCTATGGTTTTTTGTTCTTTGAGTCGTTCCTTTAACGCGGTCATATCACGGTTTACCTTCCTGTCTTTAGTTCTGGCATATATCTGCGTTGTGGTAAGTTTGGTATGCCCTAGCATTTTACTGACGGACTCCAGCGGCACATCGTTATCCAGTGTTACAGTTGTTGCAAAAGTGTGTCTTGCAATGTGTGTCGTCAGGTTTTTGTCAATGCCAGCGAGGTCTGCAATTTCTTTTAGATAAGCATTCATCTTTTGGTTGCTTTTAACTGGCAATAGTTTGTTCTCTACATCACGACAGAGGTGACCTTCATACTTATTTAGGATCTCAATTGCCTGCGGAATAAGAGGCACATTCGCTTCGATCTCAGTCTTTGTGCGGGTAGTCTTGATCCATAGGACTTTGTCCTTGCCACTTACTATATTTTGCGGTGTTAATTTTTCTACATCGACAAAAGCATATCCTGTAAAGCAGCAAAAAGAAAGGTATCCCTAACCTCGTCGAGCCGCTTCACTTTAAATTCATGCGAGGCCAATAATTCAACTTCCTCCCATTCGAGGACATCCCGGTTAACTTTCCGGTAAGTACACTTGAAGGCATTAAACGGATTGTGAATTAACCATTTGTTATTTACTGCCGGGTTAATGATCTTTTTCAGGTTTTTGATGTAGCGCATGGCAGTGTTATGCTCAATTTCGCATTCTGTCTTCAGATACATTTCAAAGCCTGAGACAAAGGCAAAGTCTATCTGGTCGAGATACACATCATCTTTTTGAAATCTATGTTTTAGAAATCCTGAAACACGGCTTCTGACTGTATTGTACTTTGTCAGCGTTGCTTTTACAAAGTCTTTCCCTACCAGTTTTGCAAGGTCCGCATTATGCTGATCGAAAACCTCCAGCAGCATTTTTCTTTCCGGCTCTTCACCTGAGTACTGCAATTTGATTTTTTCAGCGGTAATGAATTCGTCAGTACGCTTCAAAAATTTAAAAGCTTTGTCGATCTCATCCAGCGTATCGTTAATGTCAGCATTGATCCGCCTGGCTTCAGGGCTTGTTCCTTTGAGAAAGCCGGTTTGAGCATCCCACTTAGTGGGATGCACTCTTCTTTAAGCGAGATCTCCGCCCGTTTTCCTAAATAAGTGATCCTAGCATAGAGCGGGATCATTCCTGCTGCATCTGTTTTTCGTTTGTCAGCCCAGATAAGAACTGAGAACCTTTGGGTTGTTTTCATAACACATTAATTTTTAAGTTACTTAATCGCATTAATTTTGAGTTCGGATGAGCTGTTTTAAGCTCAAAAAATCAATACAAGTACTTTAAAATCAACTCATTACAAGCTAATTCGGTGACCTAAATTAGCTAAATCAAACAGGTCACCGAATAGGTCACCGAATGAGTCATAAATGGTGGTATGAAATGAGCGGGATTGACATAAAAAAACCGCTTAAATCATTGATTTAAGCGGTTATAAACGGTTTTGATACCTTTTTAGCGGAATGGACGGGACTCGAACCCGCGACCCCATGCGTGACAGGCATGTATTCTAACCAGCTGAACTACCACTCCGTTTGGGATTGCAAATATACGCTTCGCTTTTTATTACACAAGATGTTTTTTCAAAAAATGATAAAACTCAAATAATGAGCACATTAACTGTTTAAGTCCCCCTTTTGTCCCCCGGATATATTTTCTATTCAGCAATGAATTGTGCTTAAAACAATACAGCCGCTGTCCATTATAACAGAATATCGCACTAAAAACTACAATTGTGATTTATAGTTTAATAGATTCCTCTGAAAAATCCGGATAAAGAGACGTCAAAGTAGTAGCAAACCTTACGCAAAGTTTCAATCCGAATGTCAATTTTCCCTGATTCTAAACGGGCTATATTAATATTAGTGTCCGAGTAAAACTTCTCCTGCGTCACCCGGTTTTGCCTTCGCAGTCGCTTAATTTGAAGCGAAATTTTGCGTTTAAAAGCATTATCAGAGTTGTCAAGGTATTCAAAATCAGTTAAAAGCATAATATGGCGCCATTACAGGTGAATATTTAAACAAATGAAACTTAACTTATATAAGGCTAAAATAGTATAAAATTAGCAAAAAGTTATTTTTAAATTCTGACGAATAAGTCGTTGCCGATATTGATTTATGGCAATACATTTGTTGTATAACATGTCAGAAGGCCCTGCATATACCTATGAAACCTTTATAAAGGAGCCTGCGTATAAATGTTGAATTCTCAGACACCCAAGCTGAGGTTATTTGTTCTTTGTTTTGGGTTTAATCAATAGTTTAAATTAATTAGGGGAAAGGGAGCTTCAAAAGAGCTCTCTTTTTTTTGGCCCAATTTTTTGCTATGCATGCATAATACTTCTATATTTACCAGTATAACTTCTATTATATGTATTTCGAGTTTACTGAAGAACAATTAATGATACGCCAGGCCGCGCGCGATTTTGCGCAGACCGAATTAAAGCCTGGCGTAATAGAACGCGACGAGCATCAGAAATTCCCGGCAGAGCAGGTTAAAATGATGGGCGAGCTGGGCTTTTAGGAATGATGGTATCGCCGCATTACGGCGGCAGTGGCATGGATGCCATATCGTATGTACTGGTGATGGAAGAGTTATCTAAGATAGATGCCTCTGCATCGGTAGTAGTATCCGTTAACAATTCATTGGTATGTTACGGCCTTGAAAAATATGCTAATGAGGCCCAGAAGCAAAAATACCGGGTTCCGTTAGCCAAAGGTGAAGTAATAGGTGCATTCTGTTTATCAGAGCCAGAAGCGGGATCAGACGCTACAGCACAACATACTACTGCTATTGATATGGGCGATTATTATCTGTTAAATGGTGTAAAAAACTGGATAACCAACGGTAACTCGGCGTCTACCTACCTCGTTATGGCGCAAACCGATGCATCCAAACGCCATAACGGTATTAATGCCCTGATTGTTGAAAAAGGCATGGAAGGGTTTACCATAGGCGCTAAAGAAAACAAAATGGGCATCCGCGGATCAGATACCCATTCACTGCATTTTACAGATGTTAAGGTGCCTAAAGAAAACCGTATAGGCGAAGAAGGCTTTGGATTTAAGTTTGCCATGACCACTTTAGAAGGCGGACGAATTGGTATTGCAGCTCAAGCGCTGGGCATAGCATCGGGCGCTTATGAGCTGGCTTTAAATTATGCTAAAGAGCGAAAGGCATTCGGCAAATCAATAGCGGATTTGCAGGCCATACAATTTAAACTGGCCGATATGGCTACCGCGATTGAAGCAGCACGCCTACTTTGTTTAAAGGCCGCCCGGCTTAAAGACAATAATCAGCCCTACGGCAAAGCAAGCGCTATGGCTAAAGTTTTTGCATCAGAAACGGCCATGAAAACCACTATCGAAGCGGTACAAATACATGGCGGTTATGGCTTTGTAAAAGAGTACCATGTTGAGCGCTTAATGCGCGATGCCAAAATAACCCAGATCTATGAAGGCACTTCAGAAATTCAACGCATTGTCATATCCCGCGACGTGCTGAAATAAATAGGCTGATTTTAATTATGTTTGATAATAACAATCTATCAGCTATGAAAATCCGGTCGGCATTAGCCTTTTTGGCCCTAACGATTACTTATAATTCGTTTGCGCAAACTACACTTAAGCCAGGAATATGGCGAGGTGTTACCAAAACCGACAAGGGTGTCGAGATTCCATTTAACTTTGAGACGATGACGATATCGGGCCGCACCATACTCACAGTAGTGAATGGGGCAGAGCGCATTAAGGTAACCGATATAAAATATAAAGGCGATTCGGTGTTTATCCGCATGCCGCTGTTCGATTCAGAATTTAGGGTTAAGCGCGTAGCTGGTAACCCGGTTGGCAAATGGACCAAAACCCGGGCACCAAATATGTAACCATGGATTTTATGGCCACACCAAATACGCCATGGCGGTTTAAAACTCCTCAAAAACCTGCAGCAAATATTACAGGCCGTTATAGCGTGCCTTTTGGTAAAGCGCCAAAACAGGATATGACCGTTGGCGAGTTTAAACAGGTTGGCTCAAAATTGACGGGCACCTTCTTGTCAACCACTGGTGATTATCGGTATTTAGAAGGTGTTGTTACCGGCAATGATGTATACCTGTCATGCTTTGACGGTGGGCACGATTACTTATTTACCGCTAAAATTGCCGGTAACAGGTTAGTTAACGGTAAATTTTATGCTAACCTAAGCAGCATTGACGATTGGAGCGGTACTAAAAACCCCAATGCCAAACTGCCCGATGCTTATTCATTAACATCCCTTAAACCGGGCTATAAAAACTGGCTTTCACATTTAAAGATGTTAATGGTAAAAAGGTATCGCTTAGCGACACCCGTTATAAAAACAAAGTGGTTATTGTACAGATCTTAGGCTCGTGGTGCCCTAACTGTATGGATGAGACAGCTTATATGGTGGATTACTATAGAAAGTTCCATTCAAAAGGTGTGGAGGTTATTGGTTTGGCTTATGAGCGCACTACCGATCCCGCTAAATCACAACGCACCGTTAAACAATTAATAAATCGCTTTAGCATACCTTACCCGATATTGCTAACCGGCTATACACCAGCCAAAGGCGATCCGGCTAAAAGTTTACCAATGATGAAGGATATACTGGGTTTCCCCACCACCATTATCGTTGATAAAAAAGGTGATGTACGTAAAATACATACCGGCTTTACCGGCCCCGCACCGGCGAACATTATACCGATTTTATTACCGAGTTTGAAAGGCTAACACTCCACATGCTCGACGAGCGAAGTTAACAGGTGCAATAACCTGAAATAAGATTTACGCCCTTTCCTCCCAAACCGTGCATAAATGCAAAATGGTTTCAACAGCTTTTTGCATGTCTTGTACTGACACCCACTCCTGCTTGCCATGAAACGCGTGTTCGCCGGCGAAAATGTTTGGGCATGGCAGGCCCATAAATGATAAGCGCGAACCATCTGTACCACCACGGATGCTGCATAGCTTCGCGTCCAGTCCGGCTCGTTTAATCGCTTCCATGCCATATTCAACAATTTCGGGATGTTGGTCAAGCACCACTTTCATGTTTCGATATTGCTCTTTTACCTGTAACTCGTACGATGATCCCGGAAAATCTTCCAAAACTTCGTCAGCCAGCTTTCTCAACTCATTCGCGTATCTTACCGTGTATTCCTCGTCAAAAGCTCGGATTATAAAATCAATACTTGCATCCTCAACATGGCCCTGTATCCCTACCGGGTGTATAAAACCTTCCATACCTTCCGTGTTTTCGGGCGATAGTTCATAAGGCAACATCGTTACAATTATTGATGCTATTTTCAAGGCGCTTTCCATTTTGCCTTTTGCAAAACCAGGATGAGTGCTTACACCATTAATTATCAGTTTGGCACCATCTGCGCTAAAGGTCTCGTTCTCCATATTACCGGCGCTTTCGCCATCAATGGTATACGCGGCGTAGGCGCCCAGCTTTTTAATATCAACCTTATCTACACCGCGGCCTATCTCTTCATCGGGTGTAAACAATATTTTTATGATACCATGTTTAATTTCAGGGTTATTTATTAGCTGGTAACAGGCGTCCATTATCTCCGCAACACCGGCCTTGTTATCGGCACCTAATAAAGTTGTGCCGCTTGCGGTTATTATATCATTACCTATCTGGTTTTTAAGGTCGGGGTGCTCGCTCATCCGCAATATTTGCGACGGATCATCCGGTAACACCAGATCCTGCCCCCGGTAATTTTTATGGATAATAGGTTTTACACCCTCGCCGCTACAATCGGGCGAAGTGTCCATATGCGAGCAAAAACAAATTACCGGAACGTTCGGTTTGTCGGTATTGGCAGGGATGGTGGCATATACATAACCAAATTCATCTAAATGCGCATCGGTAACACCCATATGTTGTAATTCATCAACTAATACTTTACCCAGATCTTTTTGCTTCTCTGTTGAGGGATAGGTAGTTGATTCGGGATTTGATTGCGTATCAATACACACATAACGAAAAAATTTTCGGCAACGGTAAAATTATTTAATATCCTAATTTTCATATATTTATGTTGATAATTGTGATTTTTTTTTAAATATTTGTAGCAAGTTTAGCCCCATATAATTAATGTGTAAAGATTGATAATATTTGATTGTGAAAAAGATTACTTTATTTTTTATTTTGGGTTTATTAAAGCTCTCTGCAAATGCCCGGGATAGCTACAACTTTTCGCATTGGGGCGTTGGGTTTTTTGGTAGCACTAATTTTCCTTATGCCGATTTAAAGCAGGGCAATCAAGGCAAAACTTTCAACATTACCGGTTATTATAATTTAACCCCGTATGTACCGCTTGGACTTGAAATTCAGACAGGCAGCATTTCGGGAGGAAGTATAATTACCGACGTTGCCAAGCGGCAATATGATAATCATTATATGGCAGTTATTGTACATGGTGATTTGGCACTGGGTGAGATAATGGATTATGACGGTAATTTCTTCTTGAAATTTGCTAAGGACCTATATATAGGCACCGGTTTTGGGATGATTAATAATAAAATGGCCTTTATACAACGGACTAACCTGATAGCTACCGGATACCCTGTTGGCACCTATACTTTTCCGGGGCAAAATTCCAGTGCTAATTTAATTGTGCCTATACGCTTTGGATATGAGTTCAAAATATATAACACTTACGGCGAGCCATTTATTGGGCTTAATATAGGCTATATCCATAATTTAACCTCGGGGCGAAGGCTTAGATGGCTATACCGATTCTTCAACAGGTTTTAAAAATAACGCGCAAGACCAATATCGCCAGATTATTGTGGGCATAAAAATCAATTTTGGTGAAGCTGTGCCTTATACTAAACAGATAAATTAAGCTTGAACATAGAAGAGCTACGCGACTATTGCCTGAAAAAACCCGGTGTTACCGAAGGTTTTCCGTTTGATACAGACACCCCGGTTTTCAAGGTGGGGGGCAAAATGTTCCTGTTAACCGGTTTAAAACAGGGGGATAGGTTTAACGTTAAGTGTGACCCTGAACTTGCAGTTGAATTGCGCGACCGTTATACCGAAGTACAGCCCGGCTATCATATGAATAAAGCCATGTGGAACACCGTTTTCATGAACGGCACACTGGCCCATAAGCAACTGTTGGAGATGGTAGACCACTCTTACGACCTGATCTTTAAAAGCCTTCCTAAAAAAACTCAGGCTCAAATTATCGGCGTTTCTGAATAAAGCGTACCTTAAAGGTCGAATTAACTGCTAAAAACTCATAATGAAAATATTTGCCCCGGTGCTCTCCGCCTGTTTATTTGCTGGCGCCGCACATGCACAGCTAACGCCCTTTGAATTAAGTAAGGATAAAAACTATACTGCGACCTACGCCCGGGTTATTAGCTATTATACCAAGCTGGCTAAAACCAACCCGCAAATGAAGCTGATAAATTACGGTACAACAGATATTGGCAAGCCGTTAACGCTGGTGGTGCTGTCGCGCGATAAGGTTTTTGATCCTGCCGCCATCAAAAAGCAAAACAAACGGGTATTATTAATTAATAACGGCATTCACCCCGGCGAGCCGGAAGGGATTGATGCCAGCATGATGTTTGCCCGCGACCTGCTTAAAAAGAATGCCCTGCCTAAAAATGTGGTCATCTGTATTGTCGCACTTTATAATATTGATGGCAGTTTAAACCGGGGGCTGAGCCGTATTAACCAGAACGGGCCAAGCGCTTATGGCTTCAGGGGGAACTCGCGAAACCTGGACCTGAATCGTGATTTTATTAAAGTTGACAGCCGTAATACAATTGCTTTAGAAACCATTATTAACACCGGAACCCTGAAATATTTTTAGATAATCATACCAGCGATGGCGCCGATTACCAATATGTAATGACGCTTATAGAAACCCAAAAGGATAAACAAAACCGCATTCTGGCCGATTATACCTCGAAAATCCTATCACCCGAATTATATAAACGGATGAAGGCAAGCGGTTTTGAAATGACCCCGTATGTAGAAAGCGAGGATACCACTCCGGATAACGGCATTGTAAGCTTTTTAGAAACGCCGCGTTTCGCTACGGGCTATACCTCGCAACATAATATCATCAGTTATATTACCGAAACCCATATGCTCAAAGAATTTGATAAGCGCGTGTGGGCCACCTATGATTTTATGCAGGCCCCGGTTGATATTAACGAGCGCGATGCCAAATTAATAGGTGAAGTAAAAGCTAAAGCCGATGAGGACGTAAAGCGACAAAAAACATTTGCCATGGGTTGGGCGGTTGATTATAAGCATTATGATAGTTTAACTTTTAAAGGTTATTTTGGCGGCTATAAACCAAGTGAAGTAAGCGGGCTAAGCCGCTTGTATTACGACCGAAGTAAGCCTTTCACCAAAACCATAAAGTATTTTGATAATTACGTGGCTACATCAACGGTAGATAAACCGGTGGCCTATATCATCCCGCAAGCCTGGGGCAAGATCATAGACCTGTACAAACTAAATAAAGTGGCCATGCGCCCCTTAGCGCACGATACAACTATAGCTGTGCAAATGTATTACATAGCCGACTATAAGACCGGACAGCGCCCCTATGAGGGCCATTACCTGCATAGCGGCGTAAAACTTACGCCAACAGATATAAAGCTTAAGTTTTATGAGGGTGATTACGTAGTATACACCAACCGGCGCTTAACCGTTTTATTGTGGAAACTTTGGAGCCACAAAGTGTCGACTCGTACTTTGCCGGAACTTTTTCGATTCGATATTAGGATCAAAAGAAGGATACTCGCCGTATGTTTTTGAGGATGTGGCCGCGGCGCTGTTAAAGAAAGATCCCGCTTTGCGTAAAAAGCTGGACGATGAAAAAGCAAAAGACCCAACTCTGGCGGCCAGCGCTTCGGCACAGTTAAATTTTGTTTACCGCAACTCGCCGTATTTCGAAAAAACCTATCTTCGCTACCCAGTAGCGCGCCTTATGGCCAATACCAAATTGGACCTGAAATGATTGAATATTTAAAATTTGCGCCGGTCGCATCATTCATATTTGCGCTAACCATCGGCGCATCTTTACTGGCTTTTAATAACGAGGGGCTATACGGCAAATGGATGCTGCATCCTTATAGTGTATATCGCAAAAAAATGTTTTTACGCTGATTACAAGCGGGCTGATCCATAAAGACTGGATGCACTTGTTTTTTAACATGTTGTCATATTATTTCTTTGCCTTTATGCTGGAAACCCGCATTGGCCATTGGCAATTTGGGGTGCTGTATATTGCGAGTTTAGTATTGAGCGATCTGCCATCAGTAGCTAAACACAAAAACGATTATTGGTATCATAGCCTTGGCGCATCAGGCGCGGTAAGCGCGGTTATATTCAGCTTTATTGTTTATGAACCGATGACCAAGATGATGATCATGCCATTGCCAATACCTATCCCGGCATTATTATTTGGCGTGTTGTACCGGTGTATTGCCATTATGCATCCAAACATGCGCGGGATAATGTTAACCATGACGCTCACTTTTTTGGCGCTTTATGCGGAGTATTTATTACCGCAATTTTACACCCTGAGGTATTACCCCAGTTTATCCACCAGCTTAGCGGGGGAGCCGGATCTCTGCTGCATTAACAAAGTTGCCATCGGCATCAAATAAAAAGCTCATGGGCTCTTCAGGGTTCTTGATGATCTCTAACAACAGGAAGCCCCAGTTTTTCCAGAAGCTTTCCAATACCCGGCCATAGGTTTTATTTACCCAATTGTCAAACAGGGGCTTACTGCTTATCCCGCGCAGCGGCATTGCTTCAATATATAGTTCTTCGGCAACAGGCAGCAGGTTATACTCGGGCAGGCGGTTAAACAGGTAGTTTGAGTAAAATACCCGCCCGCTAAATTCTTCAAACTGTATGGGGTGCAGTGTGTTGTCACCAATCTTATCCAGCGTTTCCTGGTGATACCGGCAATTGGCCCCATTATCCTCGAAACAAATAATCAGTCCAAAATCTTTTATCCGTAATGAAAAAGTAAGCGTGTTTATCTCATCGCGATAGCCAAACTCCTGCCCGTTATTATCAACTTTAAACAAAAAAATACTGTAGGGCTTAAAATCTTCAAAAAACACCGGCAGGTTAATGCTTTGTAACATTAAATGCAGGTTGCTGAATTTATGGATGATGGCTTTTGATATATTAAATTCCTCGCCCTGCGCATATTGCTGGCGGATGCCAACCTCGATCTCGTTAAAAATAATTCCATATAATAATTTGCCCGCCCATTGAAAGATTTTCAACTCGTCCAAAGCTTTAACGGCCTCGTAGCCGCTATTAAATGCCGCCGAAATTTCTGCCTCTAAAGGCTCAATAAAGGTTTCATTAACCGCCGCCGAACAGGGAAGTTTAATATCCTTGTAGGTGGCCATGCTTTCGTCAAGCAGCTTAAACGGCTTTTCTTCCAGATCGTATAGGCGCATTAACCATTGCGGGAAAACCTGGATCTTTTCGTCTTCGCTGCTAAGCGTTTGCCCGGTTAAAAAGCAAAGCTTATTGCTAAAGTTGGCTGTTTCAAATGGTGCATATGGTTTTACGGGCATGGGTATAAATTAAAGTTGCTGCTCATCTAAATCCTTCCAAAGGAGAGGACTTGCCTATTGTTTTATTTAAAGCCCTCTCCAAAAGCGAGGGGTTGGGGTGAGGCTAAAATTATGCCGCTAAGATAGCCATCATTTTAAAAAGAATAATTTAGCTTTGAGATTATGTTTTGCTTATGACTAACCGGCTTCGTGAACTTTCGGATAATGAACTGCAGCTATCGGTAAACTCAGTGTTTAATTACGCGCATACAGATGGTCCTTCGGTCGAAAATGCAAACTCGCAAGCCATGTTTACCGACTATTTGGGTATCCATAAGGAATATCTTAACATATATAAAACAAGTAATGACGCGGCTGTTAAAACCGAGGCTTTAAAAAGACTAATATTTTTAAACTGGCAGTATCTTTCGCAGGCCAACCTTTTAACCGGTATAACCGGGTTAGACGATGATACCATGTTTGAGGGTTATGAAATACTAAATGGCCTTGTACAAACAAATAAACTGGATGACGAGTTTAAATGGATGCTGGAGTTTTACAGCAAGTGGGATTATGCTATCCTTGAATATTCGGAAGATGGGTTGGATTCGCTTACTGCTTTTGTAAAAGAAAACCGGTGGATCCCCAGGCAACCGCCGGCAAAAGAATGGATAGAAGGCAAAATGGATAACCGCGGCCAAATGGGCAAATACTTAACCGCACTGAGCGAGACGATATTATGAAACTAACCCGGCAGCCTTTCGAACTTGAATTAAAGCACCCGTTTACCATTGCAAAATTTTCGCGCACATCTACGCCCATAATGCTGGTACAGTTGGCGCATGAAGGGCAGATTGGCTACGGCGAAGCATCTATGGTGCCTTATATGGGCGAAAGTCACGAAAGCGCCGCGGCTTTTTTAAATAAGGTTGAAGTGAGCCAATTTAAATTTCCGTTTGATTTTGAAGCGATAATTAATTACCCTGGATAATATCGCACCCGGCCATCCTGCCATTAAAGCGGCAATTGATATCGCCCTGCATGACTTGGAAGGCAAATTGGTAAACAAACCCTGCTGGCAACTGGCAGGCAGCAACCCGGCCCTGATGCCCGTAACCAGCTATACCATCGGTATGGATACGCCCGAAGTTTTCCTTAAAAAAGTAAAAGAGGCCGAAGGCTTTAAAGTGATAAAGGTTAAGTTGGGGCGTGATACGGATAAAGAGCTGATTAACATTATCCGCTCGGTAACGCAAGTGCCAATTTATGTGGACGCTAACCGGGTTGGACGGATCGTAATCAAAGCCGGAGATGTGCCATTGGCTACAGGAGCGGGGCGTGGTTTTAATAGAGCAACCCATGCTTAAAACTGATGTTGAAAGTAATGCCCGGCTTACCCAACATAGCCCTATCCCTATTATTGGTGATGAAGCTGTGCAACGCCCGGCCGATGTAGGGCAAGCGGCGGGAGTATACCATGGCATCAATGTTAAGCTCATGAAGTCGGCGGGGATGTATGAGGGGCGCCAAATGATCTTAAAAGCAAAACAGCTTGGCCTGAAAGTATTGATCGGATGCATGAGCGAAACCAGCTGCGCGTCGTTAGCCGCGGCGGCGTTGGCCCCATTATGCGATTGGGCAGATATAGACGGACCGTTTTTAACTACCAATAATCCATATCAAGCACCAGCATTTGCCGCCGGTAAATATATTTTAAGCGATGAGCCGGGTTTAGGACTTCGGATTCAGTAGCGTTTTTTTTAACGTAATCGCCCAACATCGGTTATGTACATAAATATACCTTTTCAACAATTTACACGCATTAAATAATTCCCCAAGAAAACATTTTAATTATAGCGTAAAAACAGGTTAATTTGTATTAATGTCTTTATTTGTAGCCTCGTTAAATTCCGGAAGCAATGGTTAGGCTCACTTCAACCTTGCCATTTCGTGAAACCGCCCAACATGGCACTCTTTTATCGGTAATTTGTTTTTGTACTCGTACCGCTTCGATTTTTGTTTTCATGGCCGTTTCTAATGCAACCTTTAGCCATAATATCGTTCGCCAGGGGTTGATTATCCCATTTGGCTTTTATCCAGGATCCTTCTTAAACAAAGCGGATGAGCTTCAATCCACCGGTTTTCTTAAAAAAAGCAGTTTAAGCGTATGGCCTGCATATTCCGCTATTCATTAGCGGCATCCCTTTTAAAACTTTAGCATAATTTAAACTCGTCGGAGATAATGGACGTTTGTTGCAGGCCAATAAATATTTCTGAAATTAAACATGGTATCATCGTCCTAACCCGGTTATACCAGTTAAAGGTTGGCCTGCGAAGATACTGCCAGTTTAAAAATATTAGTCTTTTAAAGCCTCGGTTTTTAACAGCGCGTCATTACTTGTTTTATATATGTT
>NZ_JABFCR010000023.1:0-34491 GCF_013087555.1 Mucilaginibacter humi | reverse complement strand
ATAAAATGAGGAAAGCCTGCTGCACAGCGGGCTTTCCTCATTTTATCTGTTTCATATTATTGCATGTTCAAACATTTATATTTTTCGTGATGTAGCTTACTGCCAGATAGTTAACCCCAAAATCTTGTTTCATTTTGTTTCACCGATTTTTGCAAGTATCTATTTATCAGTTTTTTATATTAAAATCTTGTTTCACTTGTTTCATCTGTTTCACACACTTGTGAAACAAAACACTGCAGCTATAGTACCAGGATATTGAAAATAAATATCAGCTTTTAGCTTTAAATGCCGTTAATTAGCTAATATTTATACTGCGCGGCGCTAAACGTGCAGTTATTACCTAATAAACCAATTGTACGGTACATATCAAACATTACATTCATGAAAAAAAAAATCTGCTATCTGGCATTTTAGTACTTTTAACAATCCTACAATACGCGGTAGCGCAGGACAGGAAAGCGCCCTCGTACCCGCTGATAACGCATAACACTTATTTCAGCGTATGGTCTAACACCGATAAGCTGGCCGAAAGTACCACCACCCACTGGACCGGCGCCGACCAATCATTAATAGGTATAATAAATGTTGATGGTACCGATTACCGTTTCTGGGTAAAGATGCCGAGCAATATCGTACCGTGTTACCGGCTTCGGATGAGAAAGATTACACCGTAAAATATACTTTCACCAAACCGGAAGGCGACTGGACCGCTGCTAACTACGCGGCCACTGATTGGAAAGAAGGGTCATCGCCAATTGGCGATAACCGTACCGACAAAATCAAATGGCGCACCCGCGATATCTGGATCAGGCGTGTATTTAACATTACCAAAACTGACGATATCAACAAGCTGTTCCTGAAATTATCATGGGATGATGACGTTGAAGTAACGCTTAACGGCAAACCGCTGTTTGACAGGGTAGGCGTAAGCAAGGGCTTTGAAATGATACCGATGGATAAGGACCGCCTTAAAATTGGCGAGAATATCATCACCATGCACGTAGTAAACACCGGCGGCGGCGCCCGTGCCGATATCGGTTTGGTTGATAAAGAGAAACCTACTACCAAAGAACTGGAAGTTGCCGATCAGAAAAGCGTAAGCGTTACGGCTACCCAAACCATTTACAGCTTCAAAGCCGGTAAGGTTAACCTTGATCTGACATTTACTTCGCCATTGTTATTGGCCGATCTGAATTTATTATCGCGCCCGGTAACGTATATTACCTACAGGGTAAGAGCTAATGATAATAAAACACATGATGTAAAAGTATTTTTCAGCGCGTCGACCGACCTGGCTGTCGATCAACCTAAACAACCGGTTACTGCTACCAAATACAGCACCCCTGCGTTATCTATCCTTAAAGCGGGTACTGACGAGCAGGCTATCCTGAAAAAAGCAGGCGACGGTGTACGTATTGATTGGGGTTACATGTACGTAACCGCTCCTAAAGCGGTTAATGCAACCCAGTTTATTACTACCGAAAAGGAAGCGGTTAACGCGTTTCGTAGCGGTGTCGCGTCAAATACTGTTTTCAAAGGCACTAAACTGGCTTTAAATACCATCATTCCGTTTGGTAAAGTTGGCGCTACGTCTGTAGCTAAATTCATCGAAGTAGGTTATGATGATATTTATGCGATGCAGTATTTCAATACCAACCTAAGGGCATGGTGGAACAACTCGGGTAAAGAAACCATCGAGGGCCAGCTAACTAAAGCTGCTGCCGATTACCCGGTGACCTTGCAAAGATGCGCCGCGTTTAATAAAACAATGTATGCCGATGCGGTTAAAGCAGGCGGTAAAGATTATGCCGAATTGTGCGTACTGGCCTATCGCCAAAGCATAGCGGCCCATATATTGATTAAAAGCCCGCAGGGCGAGATCCTTTGGTTCTCGAAAGAAAACTTTAGCGGTGGTTTTGTTAACACGGTTGATGTTACCTACCCATCGGCCCCGTTATACCTAATCTACAATCCGAAGTTGATGGAAGGGATGCTTAACGGCATCTTCTATTTTAGCGAGAGTGGTAAATACGGCCGCAACTATGCCGCGCATGACCTGGCACTTACCCGCATGCCAATGGCCAGACGTATGGCGAAGGTATGCCGGTTGAGGAATCGGGTAACATGATCATCCTGACTGCCGCCATCGCCAATGCAGAAGGCAATGCATTGTACGCTAAAAAGCATTGGAAAACGTTGAGCACCTGGGTTAACTATTTAACCACCGAAGGCTTTGACCCGGCTAACCAGCTTTGTACCGATGACTTTGCGGGCCACCCGGCACGTAATGCAAACTTATCTGTAAAAGCTATTGTAGGTATTGGCTGCTACGCGCAATTAGCCGAAAAGTTAGGTGATAAGGCTACTGCTACAAAATACCGCGCTATTGCTAAAGACATGGTGGGCCGCTGGATGAAACTGGCAGGCGATAAGGACCATTACACCCTTACGTTTGAAAACCCGGGTACCGGAGCCAGAAATATAACCTGGTTTGGGATAAAGTGTTAAAACTGAATTTGTTCCCGCAATCTGTTTATGATACCGAGACCAAATATTATATCAGCATACAAAACAAATACGGTTTGCCATTAGATAGCCGTAAAGATTACACAAAATCTGACTGGATACTTTGGACAGCAACCTTTGCACCAACACGCGAGCAGTTTAACCAACTGGTTGACCCGGTTTACAAATATGCTTTGGAAACCCCAACCCGCGTTCCGCTTAGCGACTGGCACGACACCAAAAGCGGCAAGCAAACAGGCTTCCGTGCCCGCAGCGTTGTCGGTGGTTATTTCATGAAGTTGCTTCACGATAAAACGGTGGCTAAGAAATAACGATTGGAGATTAGTGGTTAGAGATTAGTAAAGGCGCGCCCCGACAATGTTGGGGCGCGCCTTTTTGTTTTGCTTGTCATCCTGAGCGATAGCGAAGAATGACAAGCAATTTAAAACGGTACAATCGCCTTTACACAAATATTACGTCCCATATTGTAAATGCCCGATGTGCCGTTGGGTGAAGCACTGTAATACTCAAAATACTTTAGCCTGTTTAAATTAGATTGATAAGCCTTATCAAACACGTTATTAACCTGTAACTGCAACTGTAATTTATGACTGCCCGAATATTGAATACTTGTACCGGCAGATAGATTAAACAATGTGTAACCTGCCGTAAAGCTTTCAGTATTGTTTAGCGCCGGTAGCGCTGTTGCGCGGCATTGATGTCGGCTTCGGCCTTAAAGCTAAGCGTTTTAAAAACAGCGCCATCAAGTTTCAGTTCCCGGCTCAGGCTGCTTAGCAAGTGCAATGGCGGGATGAGCGGCAGATATTCGCCTTGCAATTTTTTATACTTAAATGCGGCGTTGCGGTTAAATCCATAAGTAACCGCCAGGGGAGTTATCAAACGCGAAACCCTTCCATGCTACCGGGTGCAGGCCAAAAGTAGCCTCAACGCCGTATAATTGGGCTTTAGCCTGTTGGTATTGATAGGTCTTGTTTCCCTGTGCGTCAACTATGGCATTGCCTGCCGCGTCAACCTGTTGTGATAAATAAATGTAATTAGAGATGTTGTTATTGAACATGCTGAACGTCGCCGATAGATCAGCCATATTAGCTTCAACACCCGTGTCCTCCTGCAAAGAAAACTCTGGCCCAAAGTTGCGGTTACCCGGGTAAACAATATGCGCGCCGGGGTCAAGCCCGTTTGATGCAAATTCGGTAATGCTTGGCGCACGGTAACCCCGGGCTATATTTGCTTTTACATTTAATTGCTGATTGATGGCATAGGTACTACCTAAACTTAATGACAGCCCATGATAAGTTTTATTAAACGCCGGGAACTGCAGGTTAGCGCCGGCTATATCCTGCCCCTGTACGTGCCGGCTAAAGTTTGTTGCCGGATCGGTTTTAGTGTAAAAATCGTCGCCATGTTGGTAACGTTGGTCATAGCGCAGGCCGCCGCCTATTGTCCAGCGGGCATATTTCCACTTAGCAAAACCGTATACCCCGGCATCGAATGAGTTATAGTCGGGTATAGGGAAGTCGGTGGCGTTTTTACTGCGGTTGTTTTGGTACATCCCGTTAACCCCAAACGATAATTCGGTATGGGCAAATATCGGCGCATTGTAGTTAACGCCATAGTTTATGGTATTTAAACGCACAAACAAACCCGCCTGGGTGGGGATAGAAGGGTGATTATATTCGCGCCGCACATTTTGCTGGAAAGCCAGCAAGGCGTCGATATCGCCACCACCTATCCGGTAATGATTTTTGGTATAAACCCGGTAATGCTGGATGTGCTGGTGCAAGGGGCTGAGCTGGTAAGAGTTTAGTTGCGTGTTTGATGCCAGCGGCCGGTTTAAAATATCATCAACATTCCCCTCAAGCGTTTGGTAAGTAAATTTACGGGTCAATGAGTCACGGCTCCCATCGGGGATGCCCTGCAGGTTGTCATACAAGGTAAAGTTAAGCGATGTATAGCCGGTGTTGCCCGTATGCTTTATACTTGCCGAAGCATTGGTTTCTCTGAACCCGGTATTGTATACCCGGCCATCAATATTATTGGTATAATTTTTTGCGATGCGGTATGATCCGCGTAAAGCATAACTCCAATGGGATGTAGCATAAGTAAGGCGAAGGCCATTACCCACCAAACCATTATTACCCTGATATTCGGTGAAAAATTTGCCGTGCAGCTTCCTGTCCGTATCCGCAGGCATTGCCGGGATCAACCCAACAACCCCGGCCAGCGCGTCCGATCCGTATATCAGGCTCGATGGGCCTT
This sequence comes from Mucilaginibacter humi, assembly GCF_013087555.1. Lineage (NCBI taxonomy): Bacteria > Pseudomonadati > Bacteroidota > Sphingobacteriia > Sphingobacteriales > Sphingobacteriaceae > Mucilaginibacter > Mucilaginibacter humi. The sequence goes on along the minus strand of NZ_JABFCR010000023.1, from coordinate 29,706 downwards.
TAACCACTTCGGCGCGGTCGATATTATAAGCGTCCACCTCAATACCGTGCTCGTCGCCCCATTGCTGGCCCTCTGGCGTATGCCATCATAAAGGGCAAGTACCCGGTTATAGCCCAGACCGCGGATAAATGGTTTGGAGATATTGGGTCCCGTTTTAACCGCATTTAACCCCGGCACATTTTTTACCAGTACATCAATAATATTGCTTTCGGTAGCCTGCTCCATCTTTTTAGCAGATACGCTAATAATGGGTATAGGGTTCTCGCGCGCAAGTGTGGCACGGGAGACACCGGTGACCACTACTTCATTCAAAGCTTTCTTATCCGGGTGTAAAAATATCTCGTGATTGTCCTTGGCGCCGGTTAGTATTATAGTATCTGTTTGATAACCAATGCATGATATCACCAGCGCAGTGTTGTCCCGGTTTGAAGGCACAACCAAAGTAAAGCGCCCCTTTTCATTTGTAGCAGTACCTGTTTTTAATGATGGGATAGTAATGGTGCCAAACATAACCGGCTCGTTCGTTAGCTTATCTTTTACTGTTCCGGATATGGAAAAACCTTGTCCCAAACAGTTTAAACTGATTAGGACGAGTAAATATGTTAGGCAGGATGTTTTCACAATTATAAATTTTAGCAAACTTATAAATAATATTTAGTTAATCAATTAAATAAAATTAGATTAGTCTAATTTTTATAACAAGGCAAATTTCATTATGTTTGTAAAAACATCATTTTATGGTGCACACGCTCACCGAAGAGAATTACCTGAAGGCTATTTTTAGTATTTCGCAAAATGCGGATGTTAAAATAACGCCTACCGCTATTGCCGAAATGCTGAAGAACAACCCGGCGTCGGTTATCGATATGATCAAGAAGTTATCAGACAAAAAGCTGATAGATTATGATAAGCGCGAAGGGGTTAAGCTAACAGAAAGCGGCTTGAACGATGCCATCCAGATTGTACGGAAACATCGGCTATGGGAGGTTTTTTTACTGGAAAAGCTAAATTATAAATGGGACGAGATCCACGATATAGCCGAAGAGCTGGAGCATATCCAGGATAACACGCTTGCCGACCGTCTTGATAAATTCCCGGGCTTCCCCGAATATGACCCGCACGGCGACCCGATACCAAAAGCAAACGGGAAAGTGCCTAAATCGTTCTCAGTTACCTTGGCCAATGTAAAAGAAGGCGTAACCTGCCGGGTAGCCGCGGTAAAGGACACCAGCAGCACATTTTTACAATACCTGCTTAAATTGAATATAGGCATTGGCACAAGTATTCGCCTAATAGAAAAAATTCCTTTTGATAATTCGCTGGTTATTAGCATCAACGGAAAAGAAAATACCACCGTTTCGCAAAAATTTGGAGAAAACATATTAGTTGATGAATAGTGAAAATTGGCTATTCATCAACTAAAATATTAACCCGGAGGCCCGCTTTTAAATCACGTTTTACCACTTGTCTACCACAACACTTGGTGGCCCCTGTGGTGGGTATGCCTTTAATCGGGGCATAAAACACTATATAACTACTATTTGGATAAATTCAATTTTTGTTCAAGGGAAGTGATATTGGTAACCTCCTTATTATAGATCTGCAGATCGGTAGCTGTCAAAATCGGCAGGTCAAAGGTGGTGTAATCCATATAATTGGTATTGGTAAACTTCAGCTTGTTATTAGTTACCTTCCGGTACCGGTATAAGTTACGCCTGTCATAAACATGGTTATAGTGCCATCGGCCCTGAAATCAAAATAATCCGCAGCGGTAAAGCGGGTGGTATCTTTATGATTAACGCCCCTGGTGGTGTAATCGCCTATGGCGGTTTTAACGGTCCATTTGCCAACTAATTTCTGCTCGGTAGTTAAGGCGGGTGTTACCGCCGGGGTGTTTGTGCAACCTGTTAGCGTAAAAGTTAATGTAATGGTAAGTGCAATAGCTAATCCTAAAAGTATCTTTTTCATTGTGTTGGTTTTTTTATTCAAAATTACCCGTTGAAGCGGTAAAATATTTTTGGCTAAACCGTTTGGGCGGCGGTAGTTAGTGTACGTAGGCCTTTAGGGGGAATGTGGCAGGTTGTATTTAATGTAATTGGCAGGAAAAGCTCTGTTTATGGAGCTTTTTACCGGGATAAATGTGGTAGGTTAAGTGTAAGATGTTATATTTAAACCTGTTATAAATGAGATACCGTACACTTGCCCTTACGTTAATTTTGTGTTTTGCTCTACAGTTAAGCAAGGCTGCCCAACCTGTTAAAATTACCCGGCTAATAACAGTAAGGGACGGACTGCCGCAATCGTATGTAAGCGGCATTTACCAGACGCTAACGGTTTTTTATGGGTGGCAACCTTAAATGGCTTGGGCAGATATGACGGGCGCGAGTTTAAAATTTACCAGCATACATCGGCCAATACAGCCGGGCTTGGCAGTAACATCATTCTAAATTTCTTTTACGCAGGTAATAACAATTTATGGCTTTGCTATCGCGATGATAAAATAGACCAGCTAAACACTATAACAGGCAAAATAACCCACTTGTGGCAAAACAAAACCTTTGCATTGCTAAAGGGCCAGTCGGGCTATTTTAAAAGCCTGGTACGCGATAGCCATGGTATTTGCTGGATGATGGCGCAAGACGGCGGAATATTTAGTATTGATATACATAGTTTTAATGTAAAGCATTTTTCAAGAGCACAAATTGGGCTTAACCAGCCTGTAATAGGTATAGCTATAAGAAATAAAAAGTTAGTATTATTTACCAGGACGGCCCCGGGTGTTTGTAATGATGCGCTTAAGGTCGTTCAAAATATACCTTATCCGTTCACGATCACCAAACCTGATAATACGGTTCAAAATATATATGCCGCCATCATCCGTACCAATGGCGACATTGTCGTCGGCGATAGCCGGGGTATAGTGGTGTGGAACCCGGAAACTAATTTCCTGAAACAAATACCTGTACAGCGCCTGATGGGGCCGGGCAAGATAATTGGCGCTTTTGACTATTCGGGTAACTTGTTTTTTGAGTTTAACGGTGGATTAGCTATGCTTACTCCTAATAATGCACTTGTACAATGGGCGCCTGTTGATGCCTCATTGCCCGGGTATCCTACCTGTGTTTATGCAGATAGGTCGGGTGTATTATGGGTGGGCAGTAATGGCTTTGGTTTGCGGCAATATAACCTGATAAAAACGGGCCTGCCGGGTTACCTTAATCAACACGCTTTTATGGGTGATGCGCTTATCCGTATGGGTGTGCCGTCTGCTCAAATAGCTAAAACATTTTTAAATACAGCTACAGAATTTGCCAATCGTAGCATTACTTATAAAGATTCTGTTTGGGTGGCTAATGTTTTTACCAGCTATACAAATCCGCAACTGGTGCTGAGTATAAACAAACAAGCCAGGCTGATAACGTTTAAAAACCAGGATGCAAAAGCGAGAGGCGAAACCCATAAAACCAGATTTTTAGGTACAGATGCGGGCGGAACACTGTGGGCTACAGATGAGCATCATCGGTTTTTAAAGTTCGACACCAAAAAACTCACTTTTAAGGCTTATGGCAAAGCGGGTATTGATGAAGGCGAAGACATAACCGGCCTGGTGCCCAATGGGAATGGCGGCTTTTATATAAGTTCAGTACATAACCTTTGCAGCGTTAACCCGTTTACCGGGCAAACAGACAACCTTACTCATTTTTTGCCAGGTAATGATATCCTGGATGTGACCAATGACCCCGATGATAAAAACATTTTGTGGATCGGTACACTGTCCGACGGATTGATGCGGTTTAATACGCAAACCAAAAAAGTGCAGGTATATAGCACGGCAACCGGGTTGCCCAATAATACTATTTACAGTATACTGTTTGGTAATGATAACCTGATGTGGTGCAGCACCAACAAAGGAATCTTTGCGATGAATAAAAAAACGCAGGCTATCCGGTCATTCACCTCGCGGGATGGGTTGGTGGATGATGAGTATAACCGTTACTATTTTATGAACCTGCCCGGCGGCGAGCTGGCCTTTGGCGGCCCTATGGGTTATACCGTATTTAATCCATCAAAGCTAGAGATAGATGATTTTAACCCGCAGGTAGCGTTAACCCGCCTTAATATTATTAACCGGCCAACCGAGGGCGAATCTTTAGGTACGCTTAAAGAGCTGAACCTGCGGTACGACCAGAATTTTATAACCGCCGAGTTTGCCGCTATGCAGTTTGATATTCCGGAGAAAATCCAATACCGTTATAGGTTGAAGGGTCTTGATAAAAATTGGATAATGTTGGGTAATGCAAACAAGGCATCATACACCAGCCTGCCGGCCGGCAACTATACGTTAATGCTTAACGCAACTAATACCGCCGGCAAGTGGAGTACGCATGTCCCCCAAATAAAAATCAATATCGCAGCGCCTTACTGGCGAACATGGTGGTTTTACCAGCTGGTATTTTTAACAGTAGTAATAATTGTTTATGTGATAGTTAAGTCGCGCATACGGCGTTTCCATACGGCACAGGCCCAAAAACTACAGTTTGAGCGCGAGGCCATGGAACTGCACGCCATGGCGTTGCGTGCGCGGATGAACCCGCACTTTATATTTAACTGCCTTAATTCTATCAAGGCATTGATACAGGAGAAGCATAATCAAAAGGCGGTTAACTATCTCACCACTTTTTCTACCCTGATCCGTAATCAGCTTAACAACAAAAGCAACCAGGTAACCTTACAGGACGAACTGCAAACCTGCAAATTATACCTTGAGCTGGAAGCCATGCGTTTTGAGGGCCGTATTGGCTACCGGTTTGATATTACCAGTGATGAAGAACTACTGCAAACCATTGTACCGCCGTTGATACTGCAACCTATTGTAGAAAATGCCATAGTGCATGGGCTGCTACCTTTAGAACGAGGGGAGAGATAAGCATCAAGGTATACCGCGATGGAGATTTTGGAGTGTGCGAGATAAAAGATAATGGCATTGGCCGCGCCGCTGCCGAAGTAAACAAACAAAAAAGCAGCCGCCTGCACCAAAGCAAAGGAATAAATTTATTGGAAGAGCGGATAACCATGCATAACCGGATGAATGAGCATGGGGGATCGTTAGAAACGATTGACTTGTTTGGTCCTGATGGTACACCTGCCGGTACCTTAGTAATAATAAAGTTTAATATTGAGATATGATAAACGCGATAATAATTGATGATGAAAACAGCGCCATCATCACTTTAAAAAACGATTTGTTAACCTATTGCCCCGAGGTTAACGTTACGCAATGTTTTACCCGCGCCACAGACGCATTGGAATATGTTAAAACCAACAAGCCCGATATGATTTTCCGGATATTGATATGCCGGTGATGAACGGGTTTGATTTTATCCAGGCGCTAAGCAAACCGGTTGTTCCGCATATTATATTCGTATCTGCCTACTCCGAGTTTGCTATAAAAGCCTTTAAAGTAAGCGCGCTCGATTACCTGCTTAAACCTATAGACCCTGCCGAACTAAAAGACGCGGTGCAAAGAGCATTGAGCAAGAGCAGGGAAACTGCTGATCAGAATATCCTGCTTAAAAACTTTATTGATAATTACCTTGCAGACGGCCCCAAAGGAAAAATTGCAATGCCAGTGAATGACGGCTATCATTTAGTGGACCCTAACCACGTAATTTATTGCCGTGCCGATGGCGCTTACACCGCTGTAGTTTTGGATAACGAGAAAAGCTTCCTGATATCACGGACATTGGGCCGTACGCAGGAATTAATGCCTCCCGAACTTTTCGAGCGCATTCATCAATCATACCGGTAAATATCAACCACATCAAAAAGTTTAGGAAGGGCGAATCCTCCGTAGCTATTATGAGTAATACTGATGTGGTTAAAGTATCGCGCCTGAACAAAGATAAGCTGGCGCAGCGTTTAGGGGTGAAGTAAAACACTTTAAAAGTTATGGTGTTAATACCCACATGAGATTACACACCGCAACCGCAATTTTTGAAAACCCGGCGCAAGCAGAAGATGCAAAAGAGTATCTTTTGGGCGGGATATGGAATTTACTGAGGGAGATATCACTATAACCCGGGTAATTGCCGGCGAAGCAAAAGTAATACTAAAGGCCCATGCCGATTCGCCCCGCGAAATGCAGGAAGCTGTAGACGTATTGCGTAATTATGGCGGGGTAGATATCAGTATAACGGTTTAAACAGTAAGTTACTTAACGGCAACCAGTTTTATCATGGTTACGCCGTGAGGCGCTACTAATGCTTTATACGAGCCGTTAAATATACCTTTATTGGTATGCGCCCACAGGTCTCTTACTTTTATTTTTTGGCTGCGCCGATGTCTTTAAAGTTTAAGGTTAAAGTGGCGTCAGTATCTTCTTTGTTAAACAGCACCACTGCTTTCGAGCCATCCTTTAATTGCTTTACCCAGATCTCTCTTTTGTCATCACTCAGCACTCTCGTGCCCGGTTTGGTTGCGGCGTCCTGATCAACAGCTATGATCTCTTTGTTCATCAAGATGGCTTTAGTTGCCGCAGACATATCGCGTACATCATTCCCTAAAATCAACGGGGCAGACACAATGGCCCATAAGCTAAACTGCGCTTTTTGCTCTTCGTAAGTTTGTTTGTTATTGCGTGGGTAGTCTACAATCAGGTTATCCGGGTCGTTCCAGTGGCCGTTGCCTGCGTAGTTTTCTTTACCCACAACCTGCTGTAGGTTGTTGTACCAATTTTTATAAGTAACCTCGGGCGTGCGTTCAATAAACTTTACAATGTCGCCGCCGGTGCGCCACATATCCGCAATTTCTGCTCCCCATAAATGTGTCGCCCCGCTGGAGAAGATGCAGATCTCAAACATAATTGGCCGCCCTGTTGCCTGTAATGCCTTACTCATGCGGGTGTGCAGCTCGCGGTCGGTATGCTTTTCTTTTTCGCCGCAGGCATCGTACTTTAAGTAGTCAATTCCCCGGGCGGCATAAGTTTGGGCATCCTTTTCTTCGTGGCCGTAACTCCCTGGGTAACCGGCACAGGTTTTCATCCCGTTTGATGAATAAATGCCAATTTTTAACCCACGCGCGTGAACATAATCTGCCAGGTATTTCATCCCGTGCGGAAAGCGTGTGGTGTTCGCATATTGCCTGCCCTCGGCGTCGCGCTCTGCTGCCATCCAGCCGTCGTCTAATTGCAGCAATTTGTAGCCGGCATCTCTAAGGCCGCTTTTTACCATCGCGTCGGCAACTTCCATTATTTTTTGCTCATCTATCTTATCAATAAACGGGAACCAGCTCATCCAGCCCATAGGTGGTGTTTTGGTAACTGCCTTGTACTGTGCCTTTGCTGTAAAGCCTATGCCGGTAGCAATTGCTAACGCGATGATAGTTTTTCTCATATTGTTTCAATTAAAAGTTCTTCATTATTTTAACCAGACTGTTGGCTATTATTTCACAACCGGTATCTGATGGGTGCAGGCCGTCATAAGTCAGGTCAATTGCTTCTTCGGGGTAAGGGTAATCATCCGTTGCCGGGTTAAAAGGAATACCGATAAACTTAGGATAAGGGTAATCGGTATAAGTACCCGTAGCGGGGGCTTTCAACCGTTTAAACTTTACCAATTTTTCCAGTGGGAAATCTTTGTTATGGTAAAGATCGGTTACCGGTATCTTTTCGAATTTGCCGATCTCCGCTATCGCGTTAGCAACAGCTTCCAGTGTCTGCCCATTTTTAGGCTGATAAGAGCCAAAAGCATTGTTGCGTTTATCAAATAAATAAACAAAATCAACCCGTTGCAAAGGTGTCATCAACACAATTTTGGCATCCGGGTTTAATGCCCGCAGCTTATTAAAAATAATGCGGAAAGAGCCATAAATGGTTTTATTGCCGGCATTGCTTTTATAATCATCCAAAGTGCCAATGGGCCGGCCCTGCCACCAATCGTTGGTGCCTAAAAACACGGTGTAAATGTCAGCTTTAACCAATCCTAAACTATCAATACGGTTAGCTATCCCGCCGGATGTCCAGCCGTTATAACCTTTGTTGATGTAGTGGATATTTGGCAGTTGCGCTGTAACCTGCGTTAGATAGCCACGGGTTAAACGGTTCTGCGTTTCGTTTTTATGATCGTTTAAATAGGTGATAGAATCGCCTATAGCCACCCGGTTAACTCTTTAGCTTTAAAGGATGTTAACAGGCAGATGACCAATAAAAGAAAACTTAGTTTTTTCATTTTTATAAATTTAAAAAAGTTTGTCATTTCTCACTCGTTTCGAAATGACAGAGCGTTTTTATTATCGCGCCACCACCGGGAATTGCGAGATCCTTAACCCGGTACAACCATACGGCACCAATGTTATTTCTTCATCCTTTTCGGTAGGCGTGCCCTCATTATAAATCACGCTGAAGGGCATAGGGCCGGTCATGTCGTTATATAAAGTCCAGTTAGGTATACGGCGGGCCTTAACGGTTAGTTGCAGGGGCGCGTTAGCTAAATTCCACGGGTAAGCAGCAACACCTTCTTTCTTTTGGATAGTGAATGATTTCTCCAGATCTCGGGCACGCACCTCTATCAGCCCATAGTTCCATGGGGTAGTTGGCCTCACCTCGTAAAACTCGCTGCCATAGGCTATTGGGTCGCGGTCGTTTTTAACCAGCTTTTCTTCCTCGCCAATTTTTAATCCGTATACCAGCGGACCGCGCTCAACCGATACCGAGTTTTCATACCGTATTTTTAAAGATGTGCATCGGCAATACCAGTTCAACTACGTCGCCGCTTTTCCATTCGCGGTTCAGTTTTACTATTTGGTTGCCTTTAGCTTGCTGTACTTCGGCACCGTTAATTTTAATGGTGGCATTAGTGCACCGTGGCCGGGATCCGCAGGTGGAATGGGAACGAAACCGCCTTAGTTTTTTTATCCATGCCTAAGGTAAACTTAATAGTTTCATCAAACGGGTAGTTGGTTTCTTCTTTAAAAGTAACCGGTATACCATTAGCCACTTTCAAATTAACCTCGCTTGCAGAATACACCAATGCAGCAACTCCATTATCAGGCGTAGCATACCACAAATTTTGTACAAACTTTGGCCAGCCCCGGTGCATATTTGAAGTGCAGCACGGGTAGCCCGATAGCAAACCATAAACTACATCGGTACCGGCATGGTTAACGTTAAAGTTATGCGATGCACGGGTTAAGCTTACCCGGTTGGCCTGCTGGAAATACTGGCGCGTCATATAATCTTCGGACGTTTGCGCGGGCAGGGCGTTAAAGGCAATTTTTTCTAAACGATCGGCATAATCAATATCGCCGGTTATTTCTAACGAGTTTTCCAGCGTAAACATCATCTCCACAGCTGTACACAATTCCGACCCCGGGTTGGGTTATTGCCGTGTAATGATTCATCGGCACCAAATAAACCATGCGCCATGCCATTGTATTTGGTCAGGTCGGCAAAGCCTTTTTTCATGGCCTCGCTATATCTATCTTCGGGATGTTGCTGATAGTAAATGATCGGCTCCTTCATACCTTCGGCCAGGTTTACGCCATGTGCGCTTCCTAACCTGGTTAGCATATCACCTTTAAGGAAGGCGCCGGTAAAATCAAAGGTTTGTTTGTGTACCAAATCGGCAAGGTCAAGCAGGAACTGATCGCCGGTTATATTATACAGCCAGTAAACCACCATCAGGTTATCGCCGCCGCGCCATTTGGCCCAGAAGGTCCAGTGATCAAGCGGGTTCTTTGGTAACTCGGTAAGCTGGTATTTAAAGTAATTTGTTAGCAGGGTAATAACACGTTTATCATTGGTGGCCTGGTAGTATTGTTTTAATACTTTAAGCATCACCATTTTTGGCCACCAGTCGCGGCTGTTATCCCGCTGAATACCCGGCTCGCGCCCGTAATCTTTCGACGGACCAAAATACCCATCCGGCGTCTGACTTTTTATGGACCATTCTACCCGTGGCTTTACTTTGGTAATTAATTCTTTATCCTGTAAAATATATGCTAATGGCAGCAGTCCGTCAATCCAGTAAGGGCCGCGTTCCCATTGGTCGCCGTCGCCGCCCAACCAGCCGTTACGGTTACCCATAACTATAGGATAAAGCTTATCTAAATTACCGGTAGCGCCTTCTTTTTGTTTGATCAGCATCTGGTGCAGCCAGCCCTGCGGTTTAATTGCACCAAGTGGCAGCTCGATATATGGGTTTTGGCGCAAAGGCGCTTTGGCCGTCGTATAATTCTGAGCGTTTACAGTTGTTGCTATCGTAGTTAAACAAAGCAGGCTTACTAATAAATAAACAGGTTTCATTGGTGGGATAATTTAAGCTAACATAATCAGAATTTTTAAATTCTGCTGTTATTTTATCAACCCAAATCGTTTTAAATAGGTGTATACATAGCAACCGGCACAAAACCCGGCTAATGATTCTAAGACGGCAAATATCATAATTACAATAAGCAATACTTTTGCCGTGTTGATAAAACCGGTAAGCAGCGCCAACAATATCATCACCATAAAACTTAAGCCAACAAACGCGGCAAAGCGCTTAGGCGCGCGGTCCACCGGTTTGTTCTTAATTTTGAAAAGTTTAATTAACAGCCCCGCTAAGATAGCCAGCACACTAAACTGATTCAAATAAAAACTACGCAAGGCAAAATCGACCAACAAAAAAGCCGCTATCAACCAGTTAACAGTAACATAGCATGACACTACAAGTAGCAGTACCAAAAACGCCACCATACGCGCCCGGTTCTCGTTTATCGGTACAAAATCTACCGGGCAATCCAGGTTGTTATTCATTTAGGTAATTCAGTTGGTTGTGATTGATTTGCTGCTGCGCTGCTTTTAGCACCTTTTAAGCCGTACCAATAGGTGGTAGCAGCAATGTCGGCAGTACCGTTTTGCCAGCCTAAGGTTTCCAAACTAAAACGGAAATATTTTTTAAAAGGTACACCATCCAAATTGCGGGTACGGGTAAAGGTGTTGTAACCAAATGAGTCAGCATTATCAGCCCGCGGGGCATTGGCAAAAGGCGTTTGGTAAAGCACCACCGGCGCCCATGATGTATTGTAATAATCCTCTGTACCCGTACCAAACTCAACCGGGAACTTATTATCATCCACCCATATCTTCTGGTCGCCCTCGCCATACCATTTATGCATGTGGTTGTAAACAGAAAGTGTTTCGCCCATAAAAATGCCCTTGCCGGTTATAGTGTTAAGGTCCCAGTCCGTCGGCTTATCTTTCTCTGTTTGTTTAATAGGCACATTAAGCTGGCTTTTCCAGTCGGCGTGGAAATACATGCTGGAAGGGCTCCATGACCAACTATCAGTAACCGCATTAAGCGACAGGTTTATATCCTTATCGCCTAAATTCAATACCGTTATTTTAGCTGTTTGCTGGTATGGCATTACCCACCTGCTTATAATTTCGCCGTCGCTGGTAACGGTGCGGTACCAGCTTACTAATGGTTTGCCGCCTACGCCGCTGCCACTAAAATCGCCAATGGGGCACCAAACCGTTTGTTCGCCATCAAACTCTATTTTTAGTATGGCAGATCTTAATGCTTGCTGGTAGTCGCGCGGGTCATCTGTTTTTAGCTTTATGATGATATATTTAATGCATTTGCGCTCTTGCGGAAGGTTTATTGATGTTTGCATCTGTGGTTTTATCCTGCCGTTTAATTCTGTTGTTTTTCCATTCAAAATAGTGTCAGGATGCAATAGCTTATAGTCTGCCCGGTCGGCGAATTCAGTCGTTGTTGCAAATTCTTTTAAAGAAAATGTTTGTACCTGTCGTTTAGCAGGATAGGTGCGATAGTTTATCTGGTAATACCGTGGCTGGTAATCTTTATCCTCATCCTCAAAAGTTACTTTACAATGTTTGGCATAAGGTAGTGGTAAATAAAGGGTGCTGCCGCCCTTTTCTTTGGGCTCATAACTTGAGTGGGCCTGCAGCAACGCTTTGCCCAATGGCAGGCCTATCTGCATCAGGTCATAAGCCGGTACAGTAATTTCTGGTTTGTTTTTATTATCAAAGTAAATACGGATCTTACCATGGCGCTTAAAGGTTGTTAACCAAAAACGTACAATTACGCCCGGGCCGTCTACATCCATCATTACATGTTCCCCGGCGGCCGTCAACTGTTTCGGTACGGATATATTGAGAAGCATCAGCATTAGCAAACCACCCCGGCTGATCGGGTGATATAGAATGACGATCATAACTGCTTGCCTGGTGTTCCTCATAATAAATGTACCATGGTTTACCCGCATACTTAGTCATGTCGCCTAATAGTCTATTAGTTGTTACAGACAGTGCGCATCCAGCTAATAATAACGTTGATAACGATATAACTATAACAACGGTTGGCCTAAGGTTTTTAATCATATACAAGTCTATAAAAAATAACTAATTAAATTACAGCCAACCTGTACGCAACTGTACGCTGTACTGTAACATAACCGAACAGTTAGAAATGATTTATTTAATGCAATTTATTGATTATTAATAATTTAAAATAAAGGCATGTAATTGGCTTTATTCATCAGTATAAAAAAATCAGTGCCATGATCAAAAATTATTTACGCGTTGTTTTCAGGAATTTGGCTAAAAATAAAGCCTTCTCATTTATCAATATTGTGGGGTTGGCTGTTGGTATGGCGGCTTGTCTGCTTATTATGCAATATGTGAGTTTTGAATTGAGCTATGATAAATTTAATACCAACAGTGCCAGGCTTTACCGCATTAATGAGGATAGATATACCGGCGGTAAACTAAGTACACAATGGGCTGCAGGCGCATCGGCTGCCGGGCAGGCTTTTAAAGAAGCTTTCCCCGACGATATTGAGGCATATGTGAAAATGTTGGGTTATGGGCAACAATTGGTTAGCAAAAGCAATATTAATTTGGTAGACAAAAATGTCTATTTGGTAACGCCTGCCTTTTTTAAAATGTTTAGCTACCCTTTACTGCAAGGCAACCCAAACACCGTTTTAACCGAACCAAGCTCCGTAGTACTATCCGAAAGTATAGCTAATAAGTTGTTTCATGGCGCTAATGCAATGGGGCAAATAATCACAATATTTAATAAACCCATAAAAGTTACAGGTGTGATGAAAGATATGCCCAATAACTCGCACCTAAAATTGAATGTACTGGTATCATACGCTACCCGTAACGTTTTGGACCCGGTGCCTGCAACTTATGAGCGTGATAAATTTTGGTTTACTGACGGCTTTTTAACCTATGTACTATTAAAACCCGGGGTAGACCCCAAGGCCCTTCAAGCCAAGTTTGTTCCCATTGCCGACCGCGGTCTTGTCGATCAGCCAAACGAGAAAGCAATCTACACCTTGCAACCTGTAAATGATATCCACCTTTACTCAAACCGTAAAAAGGAGGCCGGCCCCAATGGCGACAGCAAATCTGTTTACCTGCTGCTGGGCATAGCCATTTTTGTAATTGTAATAGCATGGATCAATTACATTAACCTGGCTACTGCCCGCGGCCCGGCCCGCGCCAAAGAGGTTGGCGTGCGCAAAACTTTAGGATCAGGCAAAAGCCAATTAATAGCCCAGTTTATGTTTGAGGCTATTGTGTTAAATAGTTTGGCTATGTTACTGGCCGTGTTTATTATAGCCGCCTGCCTGCCAGCATTTGCCGCTATAAGTGGTATTGATATCGGTTTTACAATATTTATCAGGCCTGCGTTTTGGCTATCGGTAGTGGGTATTTGTTTGGTAGGTTCGGCCTTTTCAGGATTTTACCCGGCAATTGTTTTATCTAATTATCGCCCTGTAGAGATACTGAAAGGTAAATTCAGCAATTCGAAAGACGGTGTAATACTCCGTAAAGGTTTGGTTGTTTTTCAGTTTGCTGCATCAATTTTTCTGCTGATAGGAGCACTTACGGTTTACAAACAGATCAGCTTTATGCAGAGCCAAAAACTGGGTGTAAATATCGATCAAACGGTAGTGATCAGGTCGCCGTTGATACAGGTTGATTCGATGCGTCGCGAAGCGCGAGTTTTTAAGGAAAGCGCACTGGCCCTGCCAACCGTTAAAAGCGTTACCATATCAAGCGATGTGCCGGGCGCTGAAGTGAACAACAACATGGGCGCGCTGCGTATGGTAGGCCAAAGCAAAAACGCCAACGTACAAGCCCGGGTAATGAGGATAGATATGGATTTCCTGAAAAATTATGGCATCAAGATCATTGCCGGCCGGGGTTACTCGCCTGATCATCCGGGCGACAATGATGCCTTAGTTGTTAGCCGTACTGCATCCCAACTGTTTGGCTTTAACAAACCCGAAGATATGATAGGTAAGCAAATGCTGTTTGACGACAAGCCACAAACCATTATCGGCATTACCGAAGATTTTCATCAGCGATCATTGCGCGATAAATATGACGCTATCATTTTTGATTATGACCCATGGGCGCAAGGCAATGTATCGGTTAAGATCCATACTAATAACGTTGCCCAATCCATAGCAAGCCTTAAAGCGAAATGGGCAGAGCGTTATCCCGGCGATTCGTTTGATTTTTACTTCCGGATGATCACTTTAATGAGCAATACAAAGCCGATCAACGCTTTAGCGCTGTGTTTGGCACCTTTACTGTCATAGCCATTTTTGTGGCATGCATGGGATTGTTTGGCCTGGTGTCATACACCATTGTACAACGCACCCGCGAGATAGGAATCCGTAAAGTTTTGGGTGCATCGGTTAATAGTATCCTGCAATTGTTATATAAAGACTTTGCCCTGCTGGTTTTGGCCGCCTTCGTGGTTGCCGCGCCCATTGCCTGGTACGCCGTGCATCAATGGTTGAATGGCTATGCCTTCAGGATCGGGATCAGCCCGTTATTCTTCCTGTTGCCATTTATAGTGGTGCTGATCATCGCTTTTGCAACCGTATCATGGCTAAGTATAAAAGCCGCGCTAATGAACCCGGTAAATAGCCTTAAAACAGAATAATAACACCTAACTGATCATATTAATTAATTGCCGGTAGCTTATAAAGCTACCGGCTTTTTTGTTATAAATTAGGCACGTGAAAATCGTCCTGAAATACCTGCTTTTTATTGCCTGCTTATTGCCGGAATTACTATCGGCACAAACCCTTACCATCACTATCGATGCCAAAAACACTGCGCAAACTATTGATAACATTGGCGCATCCGGCTGCTGGTTCTCTGAGGGGATTGGTAAATATTGGCCCATAGAGAAGCGTGAAAGAATGGCCGAACTGCTCTTTAGTAAAGAAGCCGGGCCAGATGGTACGCTAAAAGGTATTGGCTTATCTGCCTGGCGCTTTAATATTGGCGCTGGTACGGCAGAGCAGGGCGATAGCAGCGGGATCCGTGATTTCAGAAAACGGGTGGAATGCTTTCTAAACAGCGATGGTACTTATAACTGGGATAAGCAGGCGGGTTACCAATGGTTCCTGCGTAAGGCGAAAGACTATAAGGTAGAGAATTTGATCGCTTTTGTAAATAGCCCGCCGGTACAATTTACGCAAAACGGACTGGGTTATAAAACGGTTAAGGACCATAAAGCCAATTTAAAAGCAGACAAGTATGATGCATATGCTTATTTTCTGGCCGAAGTGGTTAAGCATTTCGATCAACAAAAACTCCACTTTAATTACCTGAGCCCGGTTAACGAACCGCAATGGGATTGGGCCAACCAGCCCGGGCAGGCCAGCCGGGAGGGGAGCCCGTGGAGCAATGAAGAGATCTATCATGCCATAACAGTCGTGGGTGCAGCCTTAACCAAAAGTAAACTCACCACCAAAATACTTACACCTGAAGCCGGGCAACTGGATTATCTGTATGGCAATAACACCGCTACATCTCAACAAATACAAACTTTGTTTGCGGCTAACGGTAAGTACAGTTTTAACGGTTTAAAGCATGTACCTAAGATAGTAGCAGGGCATAGCTATTTTACCGAGAATGGGGATAATAACCTGATAAACGTACGTAAGCACCGGCCGATACGGCTGCTAAATATGGCGTTAACTTTTGGCAGTCAGAATACTCTATGCTGGCCGATGGTTATAAAGAAGGCACTAAGGGGCGACGCAGCCAGATGGATTGCGCGCTGTTTTTAGCCAAAGTAATTAACCACGACCTGACCATTGCCAATGCCGCCGCCTGGCAATTATGGAACGCCCGGGAGCCCGGTAACGCCGAATGGGATACCCGTTATTACCTGCTGGCCCTAAAACCAAATGCCGATTATAAAGACGGCGAATTTACCATCACCAAAAACTTATGGGCATTGGGCAATTACAGCCGCTTTGTGCGCCCCGGGATGAAAAGGTTAGCTACTACCCGTAACGACGGACTTACGCCTGTACATGTGGCGCAGGATGTAATGGTATCCGCATTTGCCGGCGGTAAGGATAAACTGGTAATGGTGGTAATTAATTATACGCAGCAAACCCGGTTGGTAACGCCTGATCTGAAGAATTTTAAACCGGTGAAAACCTATCGCACTTATACTACATCAGCCAACGCCGGTGATGATTTAAAACCATCAGCCGTAACCAATTTAAGCGGCGCAATTAGCTTGCAGCCAAGATCAATTACTACGATAGTTTTTAATTAGCAGATCTATTTCACCTCCGCGTCAAAGGCGCTGTTCAATATCGCCCCGTTACGCTTAGCTTGGATCCAGATACGATATTTGCCGGGCTGAGGAAACGTATAAGGGAAACTGATTTGGTGGACCATAGGGCCGGTTTTTGATGGCGCCATATCGGGCATATTGGCCATTAGCAGTTTACTGCGGTCGGCTTCCGGCATTGCGTTCAAACGGGTCATAAAATGATCTACGCTATCGGCAAATACTTTAGGTTGCGGCAGGTACTTATCCAACGGTTTATGGAAAGCGATCCTGTCCAGCAAAGCCTTTTGCGATGCCATAGAATAGCTGCCCGCCGGGTGCAGGTGGATGTATACGCTGCCATCATCTTTTAAAATAACCGCGTGTGCCATCATACCCATATAGGGTTCCAGTTTGGCAGGTTTTCCTTCGGGATCTAAAATTTCAAATTGTAAATTGCTTAGCTCGCCGGCTTTAATTTCTTTGCCGGGACTTTGCATCCATACGGCGGTTGAGCCATCATTCAGTTTCGTTTCGATCCCCGGCGAGCCGCAGATTGCCGCACCGGTACGGGTAGCGGTTTTGCTGTTGATAGCGTTGCTCAGGTAATAGGTATCGTCAGGGTCTACGGCTACAGTTGGTTTAGTAGTCAACCCTGCGTTATGGAAGATATTTTCCTTAACATCTAACGTATCTACTATCGTTTCTGCAAATCCGCTCAGGCGGGTTATATCAGCATATACCCAATATTTACCGGCAGGCAGGTTGGGTATTTTGGCCGTAAAAGTTACCGAGTCTACCCGTTGCGGGTGCAGGTGCGCAAATACATCAAGCTCGCCGGCTTTTATTAAAAACAGGTGCATCAGCTTGCCATGGTCGGGCACCGGGTAGCTCATTTTACGGGTGATATTCATCCGGCGCCTTTGCGTCATATTATTCAGCTGCACGGTATCAACGGTAAGTGTCAGTGTACCATCCTGCCCGTTTACTGTAGTGGTAGCCTGTAATGGGCGATATAGAAACTTATTATAGTTAGCCGCCGCGGCGTTCCACCAGCTTAAGCCTCCCCATAATATCAGCACTAAGATAACCAGGCTGCTTACGCCGCCAATGGCGCGTCGCCTGCGCAGGCGTTTGGTAATTTCTTCGCCCGGGTTTAGCTGGCTATCGCCCATGCTTGAACTGATAATGGTTACCATCAGCACTACCAAAAAGACAGCCATTCCTAACAAGGCCCAACCCAAACCGGCAGGCATTGCGCGCTTAGCTGTTGATACCGCCATAACAGGCACCAATACAGTTCCTTTACCCAGCGGACCATCGATCATAATCTCAATGCTTGATGTGCCCATGTTCATGAACCAGATCTTTACATCAAAACGCCCCGGCTGGCCGGCAAAGGCGGTGGCCTGGTCGGCGCGTGGGGTGCCGTCTGCACCTATGGTCCAGTACACGGGTTTGGCAAATACTTTTACACCTTTAACACCGTCTTCCAAATAAACGGTGACGTTGGCGGTGCCCGGTATAACATCAGGCGGGTTAATGCTTACAATAACTTTATATGGCCCGGCCTTACCCTCAAAGGTAACACCGGGGCTGCCCACGTGGCCGTAGCTTTTAACAACAGCCAGCAGCAGGCTAAGAAACAGGATAAGTTTTTTCATGACAGGGATTAGGTTACCGTTTAACTGATTTCATCCAACGGCCCCGTGTTAATCCCAGCCAGCTTGACAGGAAGGCAAGTACAATGGCGGTAGCTAAGCCCTTAACCAGAATTACGCCGGTTTCAATATTCCCGGGTGCAAAACTATAACGGTATTGGTAAGTTGGATCTGCCCCAAAGTACCATGACGTTGTACCAAAAAACCAATTACGGGCATGAACGGTGGTTAAAAAATCGCCGAAAGGCCATTGCACCGCGAGTAATACCAATACAAAAGCCGCGCCTATAGCCAATGCCCTTATGATTGAGGCCTTGTTTGATAAACGTTGATTTAACCAGTCGATAGCCATTGCCGGGAAGATAAGCAACAGCGGGAAATGGAAACTTTGATAATGGGTAATATGGTTAAGTACCGGCCCTAACTTGGGTTCGGCAGGAAATATGGGGAGGATCCATACCAAAAGAGCCATAACCACCATATAAACAGCCGCCATACGGGTAGCACCCCATTTAGTAGTTGATGCTATAGATACCGCTACTAAAAACAAGGGAAATAATCCGCCTGCAACCTCGTAAAATAACGAGCCGTGCATATCATGCCGGGTTAGATATTCGGACGCTATGGTAAATAACATCACCAGTAAAAAGCCCGATGATAACATGAAACAGGCAGCCAAAGTTTTTTTAGAATAGGTGGAGTTAATACCTTCGCGGTTTTGTAGAGCCATTACACTTACCATGGCACCAAATTGAATAGTTACCATACCCAACAGCAATACCGTGTGCGGCGGCGACAGGATCTGTACATCCAATCCAAATGTGTTGTGCCACCAGTCGTCAAACGGGGCAGAGGTTATCATGGTGAAGGCGCCCCAGATGCAAAACAGCGCGCCTAATGATCCGTAAAAAACCTTCCAGAAGTTGATGGATTGCTGCTTTTCCTCCTTACGCCCTGCAAAGGTTAAGCGCAGTACATAATAGCCCGAAAATAAGCCTGATGTTACCGCGCCCAGTACGTAACCAAATGCGGTGGCGAAAACAGGCCGTCGCGCCCGATGCTGGTATGCCAGGGATATATCCCATATTAAACCAATAGTAATACAAAACGAGGCAAATACTACCGCGTAAATATAAAATGGCAGGGTAAGCGTAGCGGTAGAAGCAGTAATATCTTTTGTTGGCGATAAGGTAATAGTACTCATTTAGCGGTTTATATATTTGATCTTGTTGCTATAGCAACAGCACTAAGATAGCATATCGTAATTAAATATTAATCAGCAATTTTACTCCCGGTAATATTTTTATTATTAATTAAACATGAGCTAATAAAAGCGGTTATATTTGAATATGTACAAACATCTAAACATGAAAACACTGCCTCTTACATTGATTTTAGTAATTGCTTTTATAATTTCTAAAGCGCAGGCTCCAAAATCGGCTACACATTTTGGGTCGGTTAGTTTGCAACCAACCATTGCTTATGTTAAAAGTGATGATGGCAACAGGCGCATGATAAGGTTGCTTTTTAAAGGCGGAAAAAAAAATTTACAGAGGCCGATGCTACCATTAATTTTAACGGTAAAACAGCGGCCGTAAAAATACCTGCTAATAAAGAGGGTACTGATGCTTTTGAAATTTTACTACCCGGCCCGGCTGTAAAAGCTGCTACGCAAGCAGATGTTACTGTACAGAGTGAAGGAAAAACTTATACCGCCAGCTGCATGGTTGAGCCGGCAAAAGATAACTGGCGGGTGTATGTACTACCACACTCGCACGTAGATATTGGTTATACCAATGTGCAGGCCAAAGTTTTAAAGCTGCATATGGATAATATTGATGAGTCGATAGAACTGGCTAAGAAAACAGCTAATTACCCTAAAGAGGCTCAATTTAAATGGACCACCGAGGCCATGTGGGTGGTAGAGAATTACCTGAAGCAAGCTGATGCGGCTAAAAAAGAAAGATTTTGGAGCGCGGTGAAAAAGGGCTGGATAAGCCTCGGATGGTGCCTATGGCAATACCAATACCAGTATGACCGATTCAAGGCAACTGATGATGATGTTTGCCGAATCGCAAAAGCTGGCTAAAAAGCATGGTATAGAAATTAACACCATGTTCCGGGCGATGTGCCGGGCGCATCCTCGGGGCTATCAGCGCAAAGCAACCAAACCAATATTAAATATTTCTTATCGGGTCCAAATGCTTCTGACAGGATTGGCTATTTGGCGCAGTGGCAGGATAAGCCATTTTACTGGGTGTCGCCATCCGGCAAGCAAAAGTTATTGTTTTGGCAATGTCAGCCATATTCTATCGGTTACAAACTAAAAGGCACCAAGATCCCCAACTTTTTTACTATTGAGGATCCCAAGCCTTTTTATACCGGCCACCCGTCTGATAATTTCTTAAATCCTTACCTGTTTGAATATTTGGGTGGATTAGAGAAGAATAACTTCCCGTACAACATATCCATCCTTACCTGGGCGATGAGCGATAACGCGCCTATAGACCCTGAACTACCGGATGCCGTTAAGGCCTGAACGAACGTTTTGAATCGCCGAAGCTCATCATCACCTCAACCAAACAGTTCTTTAATGATTTTGAAGCCGCTTATAAGGATCAGATCCCTACTATAAGTGGCGATTATACCGAATACTGGACCGACGGCGTATCATCCGCGGCACGCGAAACCGCTTTGAGCCGCGAAACCTCTGATCAGTTAAAACAAGCTAACGCCATTTGGGCCATCCGCAATAAGCCGGCTTATCCCGCAGCCGATGTGGACGAGACCTCGAAGAACCTGTTATTATACAACGAGCATACCCGGGGCGCTTTCAACAGCGTAAGCCAGCCCGACAATGACAAGGTAAAAAGCGAATGGGCCATGAAAAAAGGCTATGCCATACACGCTAAAGGCTTAACGGATACCTTAACCGCTAAAGCGCTTACCCCGGTAGCTGCCAAAGCAAACGCGATTGATGTTTATAACACCGGCGTGGCCGCGTACAGATGTGGTTTATGTACCTGTAACGCTAAGCAGCGCCGGCGATTTGGTGAAAGATGCTACCGGTAAAAAGTCCCATCGCAACGCTTAAGTACTGGCGAGCTGGCTTTTGTGGCGACTACCGTACCCGCATTTAGTAAGAGCACCTACACAGTAAGTGCAGGGAAAGCTTTTGCTCAAGGCGCGGCAATCATTAGCCAAAGCAGCTTAAGCAACGGCGTTTATACTGTCGCTATTGATAAATCAACCGGCGATATCAATCACATAATAAAAAAACAAGGGAACAATAATTTAATTTTGGTTGACACCGCCGGCTTTAATAAATACCTGTACATGCCCGGCGATTCGCTGCAAAAGATCACTACAAGTTTAACACCCAAAATCAGCATAAAAGAAAAAGGGCCTTTGGTGATAAGCTTGCTGATTACTTCGCAGGCACCGGGTACAAATGGCCTTACCCGCGAAATAAGATTAGTTAACGGCCTGGATAAAGTTGAGCTGATAAATACCATCGATAAAATAGCTATTCGTAAAAAGGAGAGTGTGCATTTTGCATTTCCATTTAAAGTACCAGATGCTAAAGTGCGGTACAGTATTCCCCGGGAAGTATTACTGCTGAAACGGATCAGCTTACAAATTCAAACCGCAACTGGTATACCATGCAACGTTGGGTGGATGTCTCAAATGCATCGTATGGTATAACCTGGTCAAGCCCGGATGCGCCGTTATTTGAGATAGGCAGGATTACTACCGGTGGATTGTTGGGTGGCTTGCGTTTATCGCCGCTATGGTTAAAATACACGCCGCAATCATCGAAAATTTATTCGTGGGTGATGAATAATTTATGGCATACAAATTTCCCTGCAGACCAGGGAGGTTTGGCTACGTTCCATTATGTTTTCGCCGCGCATGCCAGTAGTTATGATAGCTTTAAAGCTAACCAGACGGTTTAAACAACCATCAGCCATTAATTGCTGCAACTGCATCGGGTGATGCTAACAGTAAATTGTTTTTTAAAGTTGATGGTTATAATATATACGTAGAATCAATAAAGCCTGCTGATGACGGCAATGGCGTAATAGCAGATCTGGTAAATGCCGGAGATGCGCAAACCCGTGTTAATATCACCCCGCAGGGCACACCAGCCATAAAGATATGGGAAAGTAACTTAACAGAGGATAAAAAGGGCAGCCTGAATAACAATTTTACTATACCGGCTAAAGGGATATTGACAGTGAGGATAGAAAAATAAAGCGTGGGTTGTACTATTTATCTGAATTAGCCGGATTGTCTTTTTAAGTACATCGCCCCGCCCAATGTTGATGCAGGTGCAAAAATAATGATAGCGAATAGCTGCGTCCAATGGCTGCCGCCAGATGTAAGCAGGGATACCATAGCAAGAGCAGCTATAATAAATGCCAGTATAAAGTTTAAGTTAAGATTTTTGGTTTGGGCAATTAATTGCAAAATCAATCCGCTTAAAACAGAGAAAATATACCGTAAACGGCCGTTATAATTTTAAAGTTTATGGTAGCATCGGCATGCGGTTCCCGGTCTGTAAAACTAAATAATAACACCGCGCTTGCAGCGAAAATTATATAACTTATTATAACGGCTAAAATTTTCCTGATCATTTCAATTAACTTTAGGTTTTAATAATGGTAGTACCAATAACCGCACAATAAGATGCGCTACTAACGACAGGGCGAAGGTAAATACCAATATCATTACCTTTTTTTGCATGGTATCAAAGTAATCTAAAAACGATAATTGGCCGGCGCCGCTGTATAAAAGTGCCAATACAAACACCAGTACGCCGGTTAGCCACAAAGTTAAGTGCGAATAAAAGTAACGGGCCGGTACTAACTCTGATTTTTGGAAAGATGTAAAAAGTAACACTACGTGTGCAATAAATAATGCTGTAGCTGCAGTAGCAATAAGGTAAAACATAAGCTTTGGGGTCGGTTATTTCGTAAAAATAAAAACTCAATGACATATTTAAAACCTTTTGTTTGATATAGTACAACCAAGTTCGTTAAGCAACATTGATTTAAAAAGCCTTTAAATTTATACTTAAAGGCTTTGCCTGTCTTCAATAGATATAGACTAAATTACAACCTATTTTTGTACAATTTAATACTATTATTTTTTGTTTAGTGTGATATTGTATTATATTTGCTTCGGAACATAAGATGTTCTAAGTATAATGTCAAATAAAACACCAAAAGTATCTTATACGGATGAGCCGGCAGTTGCTGTTATCGGTTCAGGCTTTTCAGGGTTAAGTGCTGCGGCATATTTAGCCAAAGCAGGTAGCACTGTTAATGTGTATGAAAAGAACACTGAAATAGGAGGCCGCGCACGCCAATTGATCGCTAATGGTTATACTTTCGAT
Organism: Mucilaginibacter humi; assembly: GCF_013087555.1. Classification (NCBI taxonomy): domain Bacteria; kingdom Pseudomonadati; phylum Bacteroidota; class Sphingobacteriia; order Sphingobacteriales; family Sphingobacteriaceae; genus Mucilaginibacter; species Mucilaginibacter humi. The sequence goes on along the minus strand of NZ_JABFCR010000023.1, from coordinate 6,040 downwards.
ATGGGCCCCAGCTGGTATTGGATGCCCGAAGTTTTTGAACCTTCTTTAACGACTTTGGTTATCAGGCATCAGACTTTTACGAATTGAAACAACTTGATCCTGGATTTACCGTTGTTTTTGGGAAACACGATATTTTAAACATACCTGCGGATTATGCTGCCTTAGAAACATTGTTTGAATCTATTGAGGCAGGAAGCGCCAAACAGTTAGCGCTTTTTTTAGAAGAGGCTACTTATAAATATAACACAGGTATGAACAAGCTGGTGCATAAGCCCGGCCTTTCCTTACTTGAATTTGCCGACTGGGACCTTATCAGGGGCGCATTTAAACTGCAGGTGTTTACATCTTTTAGCAAACACGTTCGGCGTTTTTTTAAAGATCAGCGCTTAATTACCCTGATGGAATTCCCGGTGCTTTTTTAGGCGCGATGCCCGAAGATACCCCAGCATTATACAGCCTGATGAATTATGCCGGATTGAAACTGGGTACCGGGTACCCTAAAGGCGGCTTCGGTAAAGTAATTGAGGCCATGCAAAAAGTTTGTGAAGCACAGGGTGTTGTTTTTCATACGGATTCGCCGGTAACTCATTTTCATGTCGTGGATGGGCGGATCGATCAAATCAGCACAAAATACGGCGATAGTCCTTATGACGGTGTTATTGCGTCGGCAGATTATCACCATGTAGAAGAACAATTGCTTGATCCGTCATTAAGAAATTACGATGCAAATTATTGGGGTAAGAGGGTAATGGCTCCTTCGAGCCTGATCTTTTACCCGGGCGTAACCTGTAAAATCGAAAAATTAGAACATCATACCTTGTTTTTCGATGCAGACCTCAAGTTACACGCGAAAGAAATATATAAAGACCCCCAATGGCCTACCAAACCGCTTTTTTACGTTTGCTGCCCCTCAAAGTCGGATGACAGTGTAGCACCTGCCGGGCATGAAAATCTATTTATCCTGATGCCGCTGGCTCCCGGTATAGAAGATACGGAGATGCTTCGTGAAGAATATTTTGCCCTGATCATGAATCGCCCGGAAGATTATACCGGCATATCTATCAAAAGCAGCCTCGACTACAAAAAAGCTACTGTGTAAAAGATTTTAAAGCAGACTATAATTCCTTTAAAGGCAATGCTTATGGCCTGGCAAATACACTGATGCAAACCGCTCACCTTAAGCCTTCTATCAAAAATAAAAAAGTAAAAAATCTATTTTACGCCGGCCAGCTCACCGTGCCAGGGCCGGGTGTACCGCCTTCAATTATTTCAGGTAAGGTTTCTGCTCAATTACTCATTCAATACCTCAATCATAATGAAAGAACGATTTGATACACTATCTGCTACGTGCAGCAGGGAAACAACCCGGTTATATAGTACCAGCTTTTCCCTGGGGATATTGTTTTTTAATAAAGAAGTACGCGATCCTATACATGCGATCTATGGATTCGTTAGGCTGGCCGATGAGATTGTGGATAGTTTCCATGGATACCCTAAATCGCAAATGCTGGCCGAATTAAAGGCCGATACCTTTACAGCTATCGAACGCGGGATAAGTATTAACCCGGTGATCAACTCATTTCAGGAGGTAGTCAACCGGTTCGGCATAGCGCATACCCTGATCATACAGTTTCTAAACAGCATGGAAATGGATTTAGGCGAACAATACTATAATGCCGAAAAATATGAGCAATACATTATGGGTTCTGCACAGGTAGTAGGGCTGATGTGTTTGCATGTGTTCACTAATGGTAATGATGAAGAATTTGAACGCCTAAAAATCCCTGCCATGAAGTTGGGCTCCGCTTTTCAGAAAGTGAATTTCCTTCGGGATGTTAATACCGATTATCTGGAGCTTAACCGTACTTATTTCCCCAATGTAGACCTTGCTGCATTCTCTGATGAAAATAAACGGGCCATTGAAGAAGATATATTGAATGAATTTAACGACGCCCTAACCGGGATCAGGCAATTGCCGCTTACCTGCCGTAAAGGGGTGTACCTTGCTTATGTTTATTATAAACAGTTATTTCGTAAGATTGCCAAAGTGCCGGCCAAAAAGGTAATGTCCGAAAGGATACGGGTATCAAACGGCCACAAATTTTATTTAATGTTTGATTCATTGATCAGGTACAAATTAAATGTGCTATGAAAGTACTGCTGTACCTTTTTATGCTACCGTTAGGTGCGCTTGCAGTTCAAGCTGTTGATTTAAGTAAGATACGGGGCTTTACCAGCGTGCCGCTAAAGTTAAGCAGGATGCGTTACAGCTAAATCAGTTGATGCTTCAGGTGGATAGTGATGCGGCACCGGTGTTGGTTTGCTATAAAGGGGCTAATGAGATGTTACAGGCTAAATACGCAGTAAATCCAATTGTTAAGTTTGATAAGTTTAACAAAGGAAAAAATTTGATCAAAAAGCTTTTAGCCGAGACACCCTCAATCTGGAAATGCGGTTTATCCGATTTTCTATTCAAAATAACCTGCCTGCTTTTTTAGATTATCATGATGAACTGGATAGTGACAAACACTACCTGATGGTTAATACCAAAAACAGTAATGACCCTGAACTGAAAGAAATGATCTTTAACTATTTATCCCGTTTAGCTGTTATTAAACAGGATAAATTAAAACAACTTAAAAATTGAAAGAGAGTGTAATGATTGTTAATGCCAGTGGTGGAGCTATTGGAACGATGGATAAAATGGCCGCTCACCGTTCAGGGACACTTCACCGTGCCTTCTCCGTTTTTATATTTAACAGCAAAGGTCAATTGTTGCTGCAGCAAAGGGCTTTGGATAAATACCACTCTGGCGGGCTTTGGACAAATACCTGTTGCAGCCATCCCCGTTTAGGCGAAAGTACCTCTGATGCGGCCCATCGGCGTTTGCAGGAAGAAATGGGAATAAACTGTGAGCTAACCGAATTGTTCCAATTCAGTTATCGCCATGAGTTTGAAAACGGGCTTATTGAAAACGAATATGACCACGTTTTTATGGGTATCAGTGATGAATTGCCATTGCCTAACCCAGACGAAGTGGGTGATTTCAGGTATATAGACACAGACCTGCTGCTATTTGAACTATTGGAGCAGCCCAATAAATACACCCCTTGGTTTAAAATATGCCTTGAACAGGTGTTGGAAATGTATTATAAAGTTGTTTAAAATGAATTTGCTTATTAACATCGCTGTAATATTGGCCGCATTTTTCGGTATGGAGGGAGTAGCCCTGGTTAACTCATAAATATATTATGCATGGTATTTTATGGTCGCTACACCGTGATCACCATTTGAAAGAACATTATGGCTTTTTGGAACGCAACGACTTGTTTTTTCTGATATTCGCGCTGCCGGGAATTGCCTGCCCGGCTGCAGGAGCGTTTTATAGCGTACCGGTACTAACCTCCATCGGTACGGGCATCACCCTTTACGGCGCTTGTTATTTTTTGTGCATGATCTGTTTATACATCAACGTATAAAACTGCTCCGCAATTCAAATAGCCATTATTTAAAAGCAATTAGGCGGGCGCATAAAATGCAACAAGCACATCGGAAAACATGACGGTGAAAGCTTCGGTATGTTATGGGTTTCGCGGAAATACTTTAGTAACAACTCAAAAAACGGCCCGTCATGAGACTGACTTACCTGCTCATCGACCTTTTTTCTGTACTTGTTCCGTTTGTTTTTTTCGTTTCATCCAGGCCTGAAGTTTTATAAAAACTGGCCCTCGCTTTTTCCGGCGATGATATTAACAGCGGTAGCATTTATTAGCTGGGACATGTATTTCACCCATTTAAAAATATGGGGATTTAACCCGGATTATTTGACCGGTATTAATATCGGCAATCTACCTATAGAAGAGGTGCTGTTCTTTTTATGTATCCCTTATTCTTGCATGTTTACTTATACCTGTTTAAGCGTACTTATTAAAAAGAAGCTATCAAAGCGAGGGCAACTTGTTATCACTTCGACACTAATAGCCTTATCCTTCTTCATGTCCATCCGGTTTCATGCTTTAAGCTATACCAGCTATACTTTTGTGGTATTGGCTATACTGTTGATTATAGCACAATTCGTTTTAAAGGTAAACTGGCTTTCTCAATTCTACACCACCTATTTGGTGCTTTTACTGCCTTTTATAATCGTAAACGGCCTGCTTACGGGGACGGGCCTGGCAAACCCTGTGGTGTGGTATAATCCATTGCATATTATTGGGCTGCGTATACTCACTATACCTTTTGAAGATATATTTTATGGAATGGACCTGATCCTTTTAAATGTGATGATTTATTCAGCTATAAACTCAAATATTTATCAACGAAGTAAAACTTTAAAACAGCAAACTACCGGGCCGCTTTAAAATACGCAAAGCCGAACGCTTAAGACAAACTAAATTTGAACTGTTAGCGATACTTATAATTAACGAAAATATGAAATCATACCAACTCATTCATCAATTGATAACCCTCGTAGAAGAACTGGAACAAGAAAACCGGGGCCGGGAAGTCTCTATCCGTGGATTTTACAGGTTTTTTGCTGAATAAAGTTGGTGACACCGGGGGGAACGGGCATGACAGTGAAGTGAGATTTGGCGACAGTGACAGTGCCGCTTTGGATATCGCCTATCAATTAGATAATAACATCGGCCGCCTTTTTGTTTTTATGAGCCGGTATGCGAAATCTTATATTAAAAAGCATTAGAAGGCACCCCTTTACAAACTGCCGAGGATTTTACCGCGCTGGCGATTTTAATGACGCACACGCATCTGTCTAAAAGTGAACTGATAGGGCACAATTTGCAGGAAAAAACGTCGGGAACAGAAGTAATCAAGCGCTTGATTGCTTCAGGGCTGGTGAGACAGTGGGATGATGTGAAGGACAAAAGAAGTAAACACATTGCCATTACTGATGAGGGCAGGAAACTATTATTTCAGGTATTTGAACATACCAATTATGTGGGTAAAATAATCACCGGTAAATTGACTATAGCAGAGAAATTTACCCTGCAATATCTTTTACAGAAGCTGGAGAACTTTCACCGAACACTACGAAAAGAAGACCATAGTTAACAAAGAAGATCTTAAAAAGCTTGCACAGGAAAATTCTGTATAGTATTGGCAATCGGTCATCCAAATAAAAGATTAGTTTGATAGGAAAGGGTAGGGATAAAAGAATATTGGATACTTATGTAAGGCATCGCATCAAACCGATCATATTATTGAATAAAAAAAGCCCCGCAGACATGCGGGGCTTGCTCCCCATACTGACACTCCGTTGAAAGATTTGGTAGAAGATCTTAAGAGAATTGCAAATTTAGGGAACAACATACTGCTTAAATGGCAATAGAAATGGGATGGCTCGAAACACTATGTGCTAAATTTTAAGAATTTTTCTAATTATCTTGAAACACCGTTTAGCAAACTGACAACAACCCTTTTCGCGGTCAAAAACGCCTGTTGAAGGTAAAATTTGGCAGGTTAAGTAATATTTGCTATATCTGACCTCATGTTATTCCGCAGACACATCGACCGTTACCTGCCCTTAGGCTTAGGTAGATTGCCGATATTAGATTGCCGATAAATTAAATACCGGTCAAATAAATCGGGTTAAATCTGTTAATATCATCGCCAGCGAGTAGTAAACAATATAGCGTGGCTGGCTGGGCCGTTAAAGCTGTTTTCACCATCAGCATTTCGATAATCGAGTCGCGCCATAATGTGGTGATCTGTGTTTCAGGTCATGCGCTATGCTGACCACCCAATTGCTCGACGCAGCAACAATGGTATTCCAAGTAACTCAATCACTGTACGCTCGCTCATGCGCTCTCATGAGGACTCACGGCCAATATTGCAACGTGTTAAGCAAATTCGCCACAGCTGAGAAACTCTCCCTGCAATCACCGTAATGTTTGGTGAAGAACGTGTTATACTATTTCATAAGCCATTTTTCATGTGGGTGGTACATTATTTATGAATGCAGGTATTCAAACGCTGCGGCAACTGTGATGACTGCGAGCGGCTTCGCATCATTACACTCTCT
>NZ_JABFCR010000021.1:0-35093 GCF_013087555.1 Mucilaginibacter humi | reverse complement strand
AAGGTACGGTTCATGGTACGGGTGTAACCAAAGTACCCCCAAGTTCATAATTAAACTCGCCAATATGGTTGCGGTGTGATAACGCAAAATCAAAACCAAAGGTACGATCACTGTTTAGGGGTTTTGTTGTGGCAGACCTGCGCCAACCACATCAGGTAAATGATTGAAGCAAGTTGCCCGGGATACCGTCCCCGTCGCGTCTGAACCAGTCAAAAGTGACGCCTAACAAACCATTCCAGGCTTCGAAATCGACACCCGCAACATTTTAGCTGTAAACCAGGTGAGGCTGGGGTTAGCTAAGGTACGGTTCATGGTACGGGTGTAACCAAAGTACCCCCAAGTTCATAATTAAACTCGCCAATATGGTTGCGGTGTGATAACGCAAAATCACTCCTTGTTTCTGTATTATGCGGCCTCGCGGAGAAGCGCTTTGTCAGTTTTGACAGCGTCTGTCCTGCGTTTCAGGCCTGCTTTGATAATACCAATTACTTTATTAACGGGCATATGCCTGTCTGTTTCGGTTTACGCACAAACCCCGGCCAAAATTCAGGGTACGGTAACCGACGAAAAAGGCGAAACTATACCCGGCGTAAGCGTTTTAGTTAAAGGCACAACCAACGGCACACAAACCGATGTGCAAGGCCACTATACTATAAACGTAAACACAGGGCAAACACTCGTGTTTAGCGCAATTGGCTACAAATCTGTAGAGGAAGTAGTTGGCACTAACACCAGTATTAACATACAGCTGGCTACAGCTACATCATCATTAAACGAGGTGGTTGTGGTAGGTTACGGTACACAAAAGAAAGGCTCGTTAACAAGCGCTATATCCTCAGTAAGAGCAAGCGAAATCGTTACCACCAAGAACGAGAACTTACTAAACGCCCTTTCAGGTAAAATTGCCGGTTTCCGTAACGTACAAAACACAGCCGAGCCCGGCTCATTTGCTAACAACTACGATATTCGTGGTTTGGGTGGCGCGCTTATTGTAATAGACGGTATTCCACGTCCGGATATTGCCCGTGTTGATCCTAACGATATCGAAAGTGTTTCTGTCCTTAAAGATGCTTCGGCAGCTGTTTACGGTGTACGTGGTGCCAACGGCGTTATCCTGATCACTACTAAAAAAGGCAAAAAAGGGGCGGTAGATCTTAATTATACCGGTAACTATGGCCTGCAAACACCTTTAAGATTATCAAGAGGAGTTGGCACTCCTGATTACCTGACGTTGGTTAATGAGAAAGCGGTACACAATACAGGTATTGGTTTTAAAGGTAACCCTACTTATAATGCGGCACAGATAGCAACGCTTAGCCAGTAAATACCGACTGGTATGATGCCACAACTAAGAAAACCGCAGGACAGCAGCAGCATAATTTAAGCGCTACCGGTGGTAGTGATAACAGCAGCTACTACATTAGCGTAGGTTATTTAAGCCAGGATGGTATATTAAAAAGCAACGACCGGATTATAAACGTTATAATCTACGGTCAAACCTGAGCACGAAAATTTCGAAGGACCTTACTTTCGATCTCAACCTGTCTGGTACACTGGATAAGAAAAACCAACCGCTACAGGCGCCTTACTGGATCTTCCGCAGTATGTGGTTCCAGCGCCCTATTTATCCGGTTTATGCTAATAATAATCCGGCCTATTACTATAATGTGGCAAACCCACTGCACCCTGTAGCACAATCAGATGCAGATGTTAGTGGTTACCGTGTTTTTAATAACAAATTTTTCCAATCCTCAGCTACACTTACTTATAACGTTCCATGGGTACAAGGCCTAAACGTAAAAGGCTTATTCAGTTATGACTTTACCCAAAATGATAATAAGATCTACAATAAAACCTATAACTTATATAGCTATAATGCAGCAACTGATGCTTATGTAGTAGGTAGCATTCAGCAATCGCCAAGTACCATCAGGAGAGAGAATTACCAATACCCTGCTACGCTGGCACAACTGTCTTTAAACTACCAACGCACTTTTGGTGGGGTACACAATGTTACAGGATTGTTATTGTATGAAGAAAACAACCGTAGCGGCGACAACTTTTTGCGCAACGCGAACTATCTGTACCGATAGAATATCTTTTTGCAGGTACCAGTACTAATGCCCGTGCCAGTATGAGTACCAATATCGCAAACTTTTACACTTATAAAACTGCTTCGTACGTAGGGCGTGCAAATTATGATTACAAGTCTAAATACATGGCCCAGTTTTTATTCAGATATGATGGGTCGTCACGCTTTGGTTTGAACAAACAATGGGGTTTCTTCCCTGAGGGCGAGTTAGGCTGGCGCGTTTCTGAAGAAGGCTTCTTTAAAAATACCAAAGCACTGTCCTTCATCAGTAACTTTAAGCTACGCGCAAGTTATGGCGCAACCGGCGACGAAAATACATCAACTTACCAGTTCCTTTCAGGATATAGCTATCCTGCAAGTGGCTCAAATACCGGCCAGCCCCCGGGTTCTGTGTTTGATGGTGTATTTTACAACGGTGTACAAAGCCGTGGTATAGCTAACCCCAGCCTCACCTGGTTTACAGCTAAAATGCTGGATGCGGGTGTCGATTTCGAAGCCTGGAATGGTTTGTTAGGCGTCACTTTTGACTGGTTCAGACGCGACAGGGACGGTATCCCGGGCAACTTGCTTCAATCATTACCTGATGTGGTTGGCGCAGGTCTGCCACAACAAAACCTAAACAGTGATCGTACCTTTGGTTTTGATTTTGCGTTATCACACCGCAACCATATTGGCGAGTTTAATTATGAACTTGGGGGTACTTTTGGTTACACCCGTACCATGAACCGTACCTTAGTTGCTGCCCGCGCTGGTAACTCCTACCTTAACTGGATCCAAAAAGCACAGCTTCCAACCAGGGTAACGTACTTACTGGCGCCAACCGATACAATAACGCGTACTTTGGTTATGGGTCAGCCGGCCAGTTTGAAAACTATAAAGCCATTGAGAACAGCCCGATTTACGTAAACAAAGGGACAGTAGTAGGCGATTACCGCTATGAAGATTACAATGGCGACGGCCAGATAGGTGTTGATGACAGCCAGCCTATAGGCCTGTATGGTTTACCGCTTGTTTCTTTCGGTTTCAATTTTGCAGCTTCCTATAAAGGCTTTGATTTAAGTGCGCAATTCCGGGCGCGGCTATGGTTTATGCAACTTATATAGAACAATTGCACGAACCACTTTGGGCTGATGGTAACGCGGTGACCCAGTTTATGGACAGGTATCACCCAACCGACCCTAACGCCGACCCTTATGACCCAAATACCGTATGGACCCCGGGCTACTATGCTTATACAGGTACATTAGCTTTTGTTAACACATCGGCTAACATGCATAATGCTTCATATCTGCGCTTAAAAAGCCTTGAGGTTGGGTATACATTCCCCAACAAAATGCTTTCACGTTCAGGCATTAAAAGCGTACGCCTTTTTGCTAATGGTTATAACGTATTTACCATTACCGGTCTTAAATACATTGATCCGGAAAAACCATCTGGTTCATCAACATTCATAACATCCACTACCCAGTATGATTATGCTTATCCGGTTGACAGGATATTATCATTTGGTGTGAACTTAAAATTTTAAATAAAAGAAGATGAAAAGGAAAATATACTTATTAATTCTTGTTTTGGTAACCGCTGTTACCTCATGCAAGAAAAATCTTGATGTCCCGCCACCTAACATTTTGCAGGATGCCGACGTATTTAGCAATAGCGCCGGTGTGGAATCATATATCGCACGTATTTACAGCGAATTGCCTATAGAAGATTTCAAGTGGCTGCCAAATGCCGGTTTTAAATCTTTCTGGCGCTCTTCGCCCTACACCATCACCGGTGAGGCAATAAGCCGCGATGCTGGTAATCAACCCACAGAAACTTTTAACTATTGGGCCGATGCATATGCACTGATACGAGAGTGTAACTATTTTATGGAAGCACTGCCATCATATGCAACAAACTTTAACGCGGCACAGGTTAATAGCTGGCTGGGCGAAGCTAAGTTTATTCGCGCGATGACTTATTTCGCATTGGTAAAACGTTATGGCGGTGTACCGTTGGTTGATAAAGTTTTGACCAAACCAGTGAAACTATTGATGAAATAGTAACTGAAATAGACAAGTTTAAAATACCGCGTTCATCAGAGCAAGCAATTTACGATTTCATAGCTACAGATCTTGACGATGCCTTTACCAAGCTGCCTGATATTTCGGGTACTAAAAAGGCCGGGTAACCAAGTGGGCTGCTATGGCATTTAAATCACGTATAATGCTGCATGCAGCTTCTATCGCCAAATACAACACTATTACCCTAACATCGGGCGGTGTACAACTTTGCGGTATCCCTGTTGCAAAAGCTAATGATTACTATAAGGCTTCGTATGACGCGGCTGCAATGGTAATTGGTAAATACTCTTTATACAAACAAAGCTGGTCGCCAACTGATAAAGTTGCTCAGGCAGCTAACTACTCGGCGATATTTATTGACCCGGCGAGCCCCGAAAATATTTTTGTACGCCAGTATCACTACCCTGAAGCATCGCATTGGTTTGACGTAGAGAATATCCCGCGCCAACTATGGAATGGTGTTGAGTCGGCAGAAACCAACCCAACATTGGATTTTGTAGAGATGTTTGAAGGGCTGCCAAGAAACGGAGCCGGCACCTTCCAAACGGTTGATGCCGGAGGCAAATATATCACCTATAACAATGCGGGCGATCCGTTTGCTAATGCTGAACCGCGCCTTAAAGGTATCGTATTATTTCCCGGCGATCTGTTCAAGAACCGTAATTGATATCCGCCGTGCTATTTATACCGGTCCGGTAGCTGGTGGCATCAGCAGGTTAACCGCCGCAGGAGCTAAAGGCGCGTACCCAGCAACCAACCTTGTACAATCGTCTGATTTTAGTACGGCTGATTATACCCTTCCTAATGGTTCTAAACTTAAACCAGGTGGCCAAAGTGGTTATTTCACCGCCGCTTCAGGCGCTCCGGGATCTATTTCGGGCTTTACCATTCGTAAGTATCTTGATCCAAACAAGCCAACTGCCGACCTGGCTACCAACCGTTCTGACCAGGCACGGATAGAAATGCGTTATGCCGAGGTGTTACTTAACCAGGCCGAGGCTGCTTATGAGTTATTTACTGCGGGCCGGTACTACCTATCAAGCTACAGCTCTTATTAATTTAAACCTGATCCGCGAACGTGCGGGCGCTACGCAGGCAACATTGGGAGATCTAACAGGTATCGACGTAATTCGTAAAGAGAGAAGGAAAGAACTGGCTTTTGAAAACAAAACTGGTGGGACCTAAAAAGATGGCGCATACTTGATAAAGAGCAAAACAATACTGTTTATCGTGCATTGTGGGGCTTTTACGTTGCACAAACTAACCAGGTATTTTACGATGACCATTACGACGAACGTAATACTACCTATACTTTTGATCCGAAGTGGTATTATGAAGCTATCCCGGCAGCTGTTATCGCAAAAAGTCCTAACGTAGTTCCAAACCTTAGTAATTAATATTAATGACCATGAAAAGTATAATTTATAGTATAGCATTAGGCTTGGCAGTTATTACGGCCAGCTCATGCAAAAAATTTGATAATTATGACGGGCCTGACCAAACGCTTCAGGGACGCATAATTGACGTTAATACCGGCCAACCCATGCAAAGCGATTTGTCCGGCGATGCCGGCGGTTCTGCAGGTACCCGTATTAAATTATTGGAAACCAGTTGGAGTTCTAATCCTACCCCGCTGTACCGGCTACTAAAATTGATGGTACCTATATTAATACTAAAGTATTTGCAGCAACCTATAATATAGTTGCCGAAGGTGCTTTTGTACCATTAATACAAACCGGTGCAACCCCGGTTAATAACAGTAAAAATGTTGACGTAAAAGGCGGGGTAACGACTGTTGATTTTACAGTAGAGCCTTTATTAGAAGTAGAATGGGTTGGCGAACCTGTTTTAAATGCCAACGGCACTATAACCGCACAGGCTAAAATAACCCGTGGTACTTCTAAAACAGCATTCCGGGGTAACCTTACCGATCTGTGGTTGTATACATCACCAACTCCTTATGTGGGTAGTGTTGCTGCCAGCTACGATAACCGTTTTGCCGGCCATATTACTTACAGCGGCACAACCGGTAACGCTTTGCTTGGCACTACTATTAGCATTACTACACTATCAGCTAACGGCGCGTTGCCAAAAAAGACTGGTATATACGCCTTGCTGCCCGCACCGATTACGGCGGAAAGTTATATAACTTCAGCAATGTAAAAATGGTTGTGGTAAAATAATTAATACCTATCCTTTCCTGATTAACAAAGACAGCCTTCTTACGAAAGCTGTCTTTGTTTCAACCTATTCAATATTCTTACTAAACCTTTACATCGGCACTTGTTTTGTCATTAAAAAAATACTTATAAGTCATTTTTTATTCACATAATGACTTATAAGTCAGTGTCGCTTGATTGAACTTTTAATATTCTATTTTACATTAGCCTACCAATTAACCAATACCTTTAATAACCACTGTTACAATACTACTTAAAATGGCGAAGCAAAGGCGTATTTTTATACATTACGTTAAAATACAGCAGCAATGAAACTAAACAGGATCTATACCGGCATTGGCTTGTGCTGTTCGCTTTTATTGGTTTGGGGCTTTATGCCAAAAGCCGATGAACCGTTAGCTAAAATAGTTACGTCGTTACAGCAATGGTTTGATACGCATCCGCAGGAAAAAATATACCTTCATACTGATAAGCCCTATTATTTGGTTGGAGATACCATTTGGTTTAAAGCCTATTTAACTACCGGCAGCAGGCACCAGTTGTCGGCTATAAGCGGCGCTATGTATGTCGACCTGATCAACGAGGGCGATTCCATCGCAAAAGAATTAAAGCTCCCCGTAACATCGGGCATGGCGGTTGGCAACTTTGTTTTAAGCGACAGCCTGATCCGCGAAGGTAATTACCGTATCCGTGCTTATACCAATTGGATGCGCAATGCAGGCCCTGATTATTTTTACGACCGGACGTTTACCATCGGCAATTCCATCGCTAACACCGTATTTGCCAAAATAGATTATATATATGCTAAAGAGGGTGCCAATACAAAAATAAGGGCGCTATTAAAATACACCGACGAACGAGGACAACCATTTGCGGATAAGCAGGTGCGTTACCAGCTTAAAGACGGTTACGAAGTACTAACATTTGGCGGGGGTAAAACCAATGCCGCCGGCGAGATTACTGTTAACCTGCCTAACTCCAAACCCGGCTTACTAAGCAAAACCTACCTCATGACCAAAATTGTTATCGGCGGTGATGAAACCATAGCAAAAACTTTCCCTGTTAAAACAGCATCGCTGCAAACCGATGTGCAGTTTTTCCCGGAGAGCGGCAACCTGGTTAACGGTGTAAATAGTAAAATAGCCTTTAAAGCCACCGGCACCAACGGCCTGGGCGTAGCCATAGGCGGCAGCATAATTGATAACACCGGCCATGAAGTCGCCAAAATAGAAGTTAAACATTTGGGCATGGGCTATTTTTATTTAACGCCCCGTGGCAGGTAAAACTTATCAGGCAAAAGTTACCTATCCTGATGGCGCTACCAACATTGTAAACCTACCCGCTGCTACCGATGATGGCTATGTGCTATCAATTAATCATACCGTAAAAAATGATTCGGTACTGGTGCGGGTATATGGCGGTGCGGCTGCTTTACGCAGCGGTACGCGCTCTTTAAGTTTGGTTGGACAATCTGGCGGCAAAGTTTATTTCTCGGCAAATGTGCCATTAAATAAAGCGTCTGCGTCATTGTATCTTTCAACTGCTAATGTACCTACCGGGATATTGCAGTTTACTTTGTTTTCGCCTGCCGGCAATCCGCTAAACGAACGGATTGTATTTATAGAAAATAAAGACAACATCGATCTAAAAATAACCAGTGCCAAAAAAGTATATGACCGCCGCGAAAAAGTAGATCTTAATATTGAGGCAAAGGATAGTAACGGCAAACCGGTGGGTGGTAATTTCTCCGTATCGGTAATGAGCGAGGCCGCTGTACCGTCGGATGAGGTTAAAGAAAACAGCATCTTCTCTCAACTGCTTTTAAGCGCCGATATTAAAGGCTATATAGAAAAACCTAACTACTATTTTTATAACCCAACTAACGAAACCCGGGCCAACCTGGATATTTTAATGCTTACCCAGGGGCTACCGCAGGTTTGTTTGGAAGGATGTTATTGCCAACCCAACTGCCGCAAACGCTTATAAGCCCGAGAAATTGGTTAATGATATATCGGGTACGTTAATGGGTTATAACAAGAAACCTATTGCGGGTGGCAAGGTTATCCTCATAAATAACAAATTGGGCTTTGCACGCGATACGGTTACCGATGCAAACGGCCGTTTTAAATTTGGCAACCTGTTAATAACCAATGGTGTGGATTTTACGATCCGGGGCACTACCGCTAAAAACGGCAAACATTTAAAAACACTGGTTGATGAAATTAAGAAACCGGCTATCATAGCCAACGCTAATATTGGCGATGTTAATGCCGATATGCTAAGCTTAGTAAAAGCATCAGTTGATAATAACCTTAAACAGGACATGGAGCTGGAAAAATATGGCATACAAAGCCAGCGGCAGTTACGGGAAGTTAAGATCCGTGCGGCAAAAAAACGCGGCTTTGATGCAGGCATTACCGAAAACCAGGCCGATGAAGTTTTCAGGCCCGATGCCGGGATGCCCTGCGCTACTTTAAAAGAATGTTTAGAAGAAATGTTTAAAAGCAGGATATTGTTTATACAACAGGAGGCCTTAAACTGCGGTATGGTATGGCTCCCAAAGGTCCGCGGAGCAAATGATTATTATGTGGTAATGATTGATAAAGAATTGATAGTTGATCCCTGCGACTATCAGTCGTTTATACTGGATAGCACCGCCAACATTAATAAAATTTACCCGGTGCATGAAAGCCCTGCAATTGAGGCTATGGCCCTAGGTGCTGCAAACCTAAACAGAATTGGGGGTAAGCCTGCGCCGGTACTATCTATATTTACAAAAAACGGGGCGTGGCGTACGTCTGACGATCCATCAATAGTATATTATACGCCTAAGGGTTACGACTATACTAAGGAGTTCTATTCGCCTAAATATGACGCGAAAAACCAACCCCAGGCAGCCGACCTGCGCAGCACAATTTACTGGAACCCAAGGGTGCTAACGCGATCTGTGGGCCGTGCCCGGGTAAGTTATTTTAACAGCGACCAAACAGGAACTTACCGCGTAACTATAGAAGGTATTAATGCCGATGGCCAACTAGCAAGGCAAGTTTACCGTTATCGCGTTCAATAAACTAATTATCAACCTAAATCTTATAAAACCGAACCTACATTTAATTACAATGAAAAAACCTATCACCATCACAGTAAAACTGGGGCTGTTATGCTCGCTTTTACTATTGCTGGCCTTTATCCCAAAAAGGGATGACGACCCTTTAACTCACCTTGTAACCATCCTGCAAAAATGGACAGACACCATCCCGCAGGAAAAAGTTTACCTGCATACAGATAAACCCTACTATGCGTTGGGCGATACCATTTGGTTTAAAGGCTATGTAACCATAGGGAGCAGGCACCAGTTATCGGCATTAAGCGGGGCTGTTTATGTCGATCTGATTACCGAGCAGGATTCGGTTATCCGTTCATTAAAGTTACCTGTAACTTCGGGAATGGTGATGGGGAATTTCACCTTGAATGATGACTTTCAGCAAGGCAGTTACCGCATACGCGCTTATACCCGGTGGATGCGTAACGCCGGCGAAGACTTTTCTTTGATAAAACATTTACCGTCGGCAGCATATTTAACGATAACGTTATCACCAAAGCCAGTTACCAATATAAAAACGTTGACAGCAAACCCGTGTTAACCGCCCTGCTTAAATACACTGATGAGGAGGGTAAAGCATTGGGAAACCGTGATGTAAACTATCAGATCTACATCAACAAAAAGCGGGTTTGGATTAAAAACGTAAAAACCGATGCGCTTGGCAGCGTATTGATAAACATTGATAATGACAAACACATCAATTTAGCCGGTGCATTTATCCGCACCACCATAACCGGCAGCGACAAACAGCCCATTGTACGCGATTTCCCTATAAAAGCAACACTGGCGCAAAGCGATGTACAGTTTTTCCCGGAAAGCGGCGACCGGTTAACGGCCTGGCATCTCATGTTGCTTTTAAAGCTGTGGGTGTTGACGGGTTAGGGGTAACTATAAAAGGCAAAGTTGTTGACAATGAAAACACAGAAGTTGCCAATATAGAAACCCGGTATGCCGGCATGGGCAGTTTTACATTGCGGCCGGTAGCCGGTAAAACTTATACTGCCAATATCAGTTTTGAAGACGGCACTACAAAAGCTATCGCCCTGCCTAAGGCTGTGAATGAAGGGTACGTGCTAAGCATATATCAGCCTAATAAAGATAGTGTATTGGTACGTATTAACGCTTCGCCTGCCCTGCTTAAATCAACGGTTAACTTTATCGCACAAACAAGCGGAGAAACCATTTTTGCCGCGCCAATTAAAATAAGTGATGCCATTACATCTATCTGGCTGAGTAAAAAATCTTTCCCGTCAGGCATAGCACAGTTTACTTTATTTAACAGTACCGGCGACCCAATAAACGAACGTATAGCGTTTATCCGCAGTACTGATTTGATGAAACTTAGCCTTAAAACCGCCAAACCAACCTATAGCAGCAAAGAACGCATCCTGGTAGAACTTGATGCCATGGACAGCAAGAACAAAGCCACAGCGGGCAACTTTTCGGTAGCGGTGATCGACGAGAGCAAGGTGCCCCATAATGAAAGCATGGAGAGTACCATATTTTCGAACATCCTGCTAACCTCCGACTTAAAAGGGTACGTAGAAAGGCCCAACTATTACTTTACTAAAGAAACCGATGAAGTTAACAAAGCGCTCGACAATTTAATGCTTACCCGGGGCTATCGCAGGTTTAGCTGGAAGGAGTTAGCCACCACGGTAAACACGAAGCCCGTTTTTGATGTAGAGGGACTGGGCTTAACCATAACGGGTAAAGTTACTAACCGGGTACCAAACCATCGTCCGGTGCAAAAGTTACCCTGATGTCGATAATAGCCGGGGTTACTAAAATTACTACAACTGATGAAAATGGCCGGTTTAAATTTGACGGTATATTTATGACCGATAGCATCAAATGGTCATTAGCCGCGCACAATGCTAAAGGCAGCGATAAGGTTAAAATTATTTTGGACACTATACCCAAAATAGGTCTCGGCAAAAACCGCAACCTGGCCGATATAAGTACCGATATTAACGCCACGCTAAAAACCTATATAGACAACGGCAAAAAACTGGACGATATTTATGAACAAACCGGCCAACTGGACAAAGTACAGCGCTTAAAAGAGGTACGCATTAAAGCCAGAAGGTTAAAAGCACCCAGCAATATTACCCCGCAGGGTATGCTTAGGATTCCCGAGCAATCGGCAGATAAAATAATTACTTTCGATGAAAATGAAGCGGCTAATTGCGCTACATTGAGCATGTGCCTGCAGGCCAGGATACCGGCAGTTAGTGTTGAACCGCGCGGACAATTTGGTTATATGGCCCTGATAGACCTGCGCACCAAGGCATCAATGTTATTGATACTTGATGGCCGCCTGATAAGGAATGCCGACGAGGTTGACGAAATTTTGATGGGAAGCATCCAGCCCGAAGACGTGGCCAAAATATTATTAGTAAGAACAAACCGCGCTATAGTAAGCAGTTTAGGGGTGGCGAAAACTCAAGCTTCGTGTTGATAATGACCAAGCTGGGTGCAACGCGTAAGCAATATAATCCTAATGTTGTCAACATATCGCCAAAGGGATTTAATAAAGTGCGCGAGTTCTATTCGCCGCGATATGACAGGCCGGGCGAGGCAGCCAAACTACCCGACCTGCGCAGTACAGTATACTGGAACCCGTATTTAAAAACCGACGCGGAAGGCAAGGCATCATTTAACTTTTTTAATGCCGATGGCCCGGGTAATTACAAGGTAGTGGTTGAAGGCATAAACGCCGCCGGCGAACTGGGCAGGCAGGTTTATAACTACACGGTCGAGGAGGGCCCGGCTACTACAACGGGTTTTACGCGCCCCCGGCGGAGGGTGTTAGGCAACTAACAGCCCCGCTGGATACTTTTAACAAGCATTATCCGGCCGAGAAAGTTTACCTGCATACTGATAAGCCATATTATAACCTGGGCGACACGCTTTGGTTCAAGGCCTATTTGGTTGATCGCGTAAACTTAAGCGCGTCTCGCCTTAGCGGCTTGCTGTATGTTGAACTGGATAATGATAGTTCGCAAATGGTACGTCGCGTTAGCATAAAAGTTAAAGAGGGTGTTGCCCGGGGACAGATACCGCTGCCTGCCAGTATTTTTAGGGAAGGCGGCTACACCCTGCGCGCCTACACCAACTGGATGCAAAACTTTGGTGAAGATTATGTTTTTAACCAGCGTTTTTATTTAGGCATACCGGCAAAGGAATCATGGCTGGTTAAGTCGGCTGTAAATGTTAGCCGCGTTGCTGATAAAGATGTAGTAAACGTCGATCTTAAGCTGACTAAGACCAATAATTTGAATTCGCCGGTTGCTTTAAAGAAGGTTGATGTAAGGATCTACGAAGGCCGGTATTACCTGTATAAAGAGGTAATGCAAACCGGCATTGATGGCAGCCTTAAATTTAGCCAGGCGCTAAAAGCTAAGGTAGACGGACGTATATTAAGAGCACGGATACAAAGTCTTGAAAAAGGCGAGACCGATAAAATTATCCGGTGCCGCTTACCATTAACCGTAACCAAAACATCGACCTGCAATTTTTGCCCGAGGGCGGTAATTTGGTTAAGGGGTTAAAATCTACCGTCGGGTTTAAGGCCATTGGCGAGGATGGTAAAGGCACACCGGTACTGGGGGCTATCTACAATAGCAAAGGCGACGAGATTGTTTCGTTCGCCACTATCCATAACGGTATGGGCAGCTTTGAGTTTACCCCAAAAGCCGGCGAAGTTTATACCGCACGGTTAAGCAAGCCCGTTATAAAAAGCTTCGAGTTGCCTAAAATAAGCGCTGTTGGCACAGTTATGCATATCAACAACCCCAAGCAGGGCGACGCATTAAACGTAACTTTACAAGGCACCAATAGCCTTACTACAGATACTGCCTGCTATTTAATAGGCACATCACGGGGCGCGGTATACTATACGCAAAAAGTCGACCTTACGCAACCTGCCCTATCGGTAGATAAAAAGCTGTTCCCTACCGGCATTGCGCGGTTCACGTTTTTTATAGGCAAAAGGCCGCTCAATGAACGGGCCGTTTTTATTGATAACCACGACCAGCTAAATATTACCGTAGCTACAAATCATCCCACTTACCGCAAACGCGATAGTGTTAGCCTGACAATAGCCGTAAAAGATAAAAGCGGGCTGCCTGTACAGGGTAATTTCTCGCTGGCTGTAACGGATGATTCGCAGGTCAGGGTTGACAGTTTAGGTAACTATGGTATTGGCGCCAGTTTGCTCATCAATTCAGAACTGAGAGGAACTGTGGAAGCTCCGGGCTATTACATCAACCGTAAAGACAAACAAGCCCGGGAAGCGTTGGATAACCTGTTGCTTACGCAAGGCTGGGTGGGTTATAGTTGGAAAAATATGTTTGCCCCGCTAAAAAGCCGGAGTTTATCATGGAGAAAGAGTTTAAAATTACCGGGCAGGTAACCAACCCGGTAAGCAAACCCATACCTAATGCTCCGGTAGTTATCTCATCACAAAAACCAGCCTTTATTGCCTCAACCAATGCCGATGCTAATGGAATATACGAGTTTAAAAACCTGCCGAAGATTGATAGCGGATCGTTTTTCTTACAGGCCAGCCGTAAAGAAGGTAAAAAACTAACCTTTGGCAAAGTTACTGTTGATAAATTTAAAGCCTTGCCCATTCCGGCTATGGTTAGGGACGCTATATTGCCCTGGTACGTTAACACCGACAGCACGCAGCTAAACTATGTAAGACGCGTTATCGAAAAACAAGACGAAAAAACGTAAAAATGACTGGCATTGTATTAAAAGAAGTAAAGATAAATGCCAAAAAGATAATTAAGGGCACACTTAACCGGTTTGGCCCCGGTAATGCCGACCTGATATTTGATGAAGAGGATATAAAAAAATCGGCCACCACAAATCTTTATGAATTACTACAGCAAAAGATACCCGGTTTTAGAGTGCTCGGTTCGCATGACATTCTTTTTAGGGGACGTCTCCTTACAATACCTATAATTAAATTTGGTATTTATGCAGTTGATGTGCGTATAGATGGCTGGCCATTAACCGTAGATGTTGAAACCGGCAGCACTTTTCCGTTGAAGCCGACGACGGTAGGTGGCGGCGGTGAAGATGGGTTTAAAACTGACGATCTTATCGCCTGGGATCTATCAAGCTTCCATGATTATCTACCATTAACTGCTTCACCAACAGTAGATGCCTTAAGTGAATATAAACTACCGGGTATTATTGGTGTTGAGGTTGCCTATAACCGTAAATATACTAACAGGATCTACCCCCGCCCGCCGATGTTTGATTTTGCAGTGATTGAAATTACCACTAAAAACGGCGTGGGCTGGTACAGACAAAGGCCTCCGGGTATGGTTACCTATCGCCCGTTACCGATACTGCAACCGCAGGAATTTTACAGCCCGCGTTACAAGGTAGCTCCGGCTGTAATAGAGCCCGATTACCGCTCAACCATATACTGGGAGCCAAGCATCAGCACCGATCAAAATGGCAAGGCTAAAGTCTCATTCTATACATCGGACATTCTGGACAAATACACCATTAAAATTGCCGGGATTGATGCCACGGGAGGTATTGGAGATGGGACATTTAAATTAAAAAGTAAATAAAAATAACCTAAACCTTAAACCAAACAATAGTTGTAGTAAAAAGCCGGATTTTGTCCGGCTTTTTTTTATTACCGCCTATCTCATTACCTATAGCGAGTTGCCCCCATCGTTTATTCATCGATACAAAACCTGTATTCATCGATATGGTACCCCCTATTGGCAAGGTTAGTGGTGAACTGACCTTAATTAATGCTTATATCTATAAATAAAATTATTATGAAAAAATTAATGTTCTTATCAGCGGCTCTATTAGGTTTAGGGCTGGCATCTTGCAAAAAAACCGATTCGGGCGCCGGCTCGTCAACGTCACATGTCACCGTAAAAATGACTGACGCACCGGGTGCCTACGATGCTGTTATACTAAGTATAAAAAGTGTAGTTGTGGTTACTGCCGACGGCGAACACACCCTTAATGTTGGTGGCGGGCCGATAGATATCCTGCGCTTTCGTTTAGGTAAAGATACCATACTGGCCGAACAGGACATCCCGGCCGGAGCCATACAACAAGTGCGGTTGGTATTAAATCCCACCGGCAACCGGGTAGTCATCAACGGCACCTCGTATGACCTGACAACTCCAAGCGGCCAAACATCGGGCGTTAAATTAAACATCCACGATAACCTGGTAGCAGGTGTTGGCTACACTTTGCATCTTGATTTTGATGCCGGTCAATCTATCGTAACCACGGGTAGCGGTAAATACATTCTTAAACCTGTTATCCGCGGTTTTGCCGATGCTATATCAGGTGTGCTTACCGGCACCGTTAGCCCCGCGATATCATCTCCTAAAGTTTTAGCCATTATGGGTACAGATACAGTTGGTGCAGTTGCCGACGCCAATGGTAAATTTTATTTCCCGGGCCTTCCCGCCGGATCGTATAACGTAACGTTTTTACCTGTCAGCCCTTATGCAATGAAAACCGTTACGGGAGTAACAGTGAGCACCGGGTCTGTAAAAGATATGGGAACTATAACCATAACACAATAATTACCCCTTAATAACCAACAAAGGCCGCCCCGATGGGGTGGCCTTTGTCATTATAAATTTTATATCGAATCTATTTCAAGATCTCGTCAATTAAATCCAGCTCCTCTTTACTGAATTTGGTATTCTCCGGGCATTTTAACGAGTCAAGCAGCTGTTCAGGTTTGCTGGCGCCTACCAGTACCGAGGTGATGCGATCGTCCTTTAATATCCATGACAGTGCCATGTGCGCCAGTTTCTGACCTCGTTGTTGGGCTATGTCATTTAGCTTTTTAACTTTTTCTATTTTATCAGGCGTGATGCTGTTTTCGGTAAGCGAGTCGCCAACTTTCAGGGCCCTTGAATCTGCAGGGATACCTTTCAAATATTTATCGGTTAACAAACCCTGCGCCAATGGCGAGAACGGGATACAGCCTACGCCCTCTTCTTCCAGCACGTCTAATAAACCACCTTCAACCCAACGCTCAAACATGGAATATTTAGGCTGATGAATAATGATAGGCGTGCCCATTTGCTTTAACATTTGGATAGCCGCTTTAGCTTCAGGTGCTTTATAGTTGGAGATGCCCACATATAGCGCCTTACCCTGGCGAACGATCAGGTCCAAAGCAGCCATGGTTTCTTCCAGCGGTGTTTCCGGGTCGGGGCGGTGATGGTAGAAAATATCCACGTAATCCAGTTTCATGCGTTTAAGGCTTTGGTCAAGGCTTGATACCAGGTATTTCTTGGTGCCCCAATCGCCATAAGGGCCGTCCCACATGGTGTAGCCCGCTTTTGATGAAATGATCAGTTCATCGCGATGGTCCCTGAAATCGGTGTGCAATATCTGTCCGAAATTTTCCTCGGCCGATCCCGGCGGCGGGCCGTAGTTATTAGCAAGGTCGATATGCGTAACGCCGTGATCGAACGCGGTTTTAAGGATGTTACGGCTATTTTCCATAGTATCGTAACCGCCGAAGTTTTGCCATAAACCTAACGAAACAGCAGGCAGCTTTAAGCCACTTTTGCCGCTGCGCTTATAAGGCATTGAATTGTATCTTTCTGGTGATGGTTGGTAAGACATTGTTGTATTGTTGTTTTTATTACGAGTTTGCTGATCAGTTCCCCTCTTGAGAGGGGGCGAGTAAGGCTGTGCGGCTGCAGGGGTGTGCCCTTCGCCCACGTATGACACACCCCTTCCCCCTCTCAAGAGGGGAATCGCACAAGGCCTTTGCTTTTGTTTTATAAGGTTTACTATGAAGGGTTTGCCTTCTTAAAATAATTGCTAAAAAACAGCAAATGATACTGTATTGAGTTTGCCCAATACTGCGAGGTATGCCCCCGGGGCGTGCTGTAAAATCATGCGGGATATTACGCTCTACCATTTTATCGTGCAGTATGCAGTTTACTTTGTAAAAGAAATCGTCGGTACCGCAGTCAAAGGTAATAGCTAACGAGTTTGGTTTGATCAGGTACAGCTGGTTGGTTACCGCTGTTTTCTCCCAAAGCTCAGGGTTATCGGCATATTCGCCCAAACGTTTCGACATATCCCAATTATTAGGGAACGGGCGGATATCCACCCCACCGCTCATGCTGCCCACCGCGCCAAACAGGTCCTGGTGACGGATAGCCAGTACATAGCGCCCTGCCCGCCCATGCTCAGGCCCGAAATTGCACGGCCGGTTTTATTTTTAATGGTTTTATAGTTTTTGTCTACGTAGCCTATCAGCTCTTTAGTGATATAGGTTTCGTACTGAAATTTAGGGTCCTTCGGGCTGTCCCAGTACCAGCTGGTAACGCCGCCGTCGGCACAAACAATCATCAGGTGATATTGGTCGGCCAGTTCGGCAATGCCTTTGTTAATACCGTAATACTGTTTGTAGTTACCACCTGCACCATGCAATAAATAAACCACCGGGCAGGGTTTACCGGTTTCATAGTCGGCAGGCGTAATAACTACGGCTTTTATTTTCTTCTTCATGACATCGCTATACGTTTCAACCGTATCAACTTTTGCCGCTTTTACTAACGTTGCCGATAATACAAAGCACGCTATCAGCAATAAATATTTCTTCATGTGTTATTAGTTAACAGGTTTAAAAGTAAGGGCGCGCAGGTTAATATGCTGCCAGTTTTCGGCAACCGGGGTTATGGTGATAGTGTTTACTCCTGGTTTATCAATCCTGATCTGCCCTAAATTGTTTACCTCATATTTACCATCATTACCGGTGGCTTTAGCAGTTGCCTTAACCGACTGATCCCCCACAGAAATAATAAAGCTATTGCCTTCGCGCATAGCAGCTATAGGTGCTTCTATGCTATACAATCCCGGTTTGGTAACTTTAATTTGCCATGATACTGTTGATTTTGCGCTGGTCCAGTAACCCAAATTTGGCGGGTTATGCTCCGACTGTACGCCACCTTTAGTATCAGCATCAACAGGGCTTAAAACAAATGATCCATCAGCATTGGCCGAAGGAATAACGTTCTCCACATCGGGCTTGCCTTTGATGGTTAATTTAATAACCGTAGCGTTCGGATCAAGCGCTGCAGCCGGAACAGTAATTGACAAACCATCGGCCGTTTTGCTGAATTTTAATGCCGAGCCGTTAGCTAATGACTTAGCTGATATGGCCTGGTTTTTCAGTCCGGCTAATAATAATTTGCCATCTGTCGGCCAATCAAATACACTCAGGTAAAGTATGGTATTGCCGTCGGCAGTTTCTTTAGTTGTGGCCCTGCCCCACGGCAGTTTTTTAAACGGACTGGCGGTAGTAGCATATATAGCTTCGCTGTTTACTTTCATCCACGCGCCGATATCCTTCATACGCTCAATGCTTTCATCAGGTATTTCGCCTGTTGATTTTGGGCCGACGTTTAACAGGTAGTTGCCACCTTTCGAGGCTATTTCGATGAGGTTGCGGATCAGCATCTGACTTGATTTCCAATGGTGATCATTTACCTTAAATCCCCGGTATCGTTCATGGTCATACAGGTTTCCCAATGGCGGCCCGGGATGCCCGTTGCCGGGATATATTGTTCGGGCGTTTCCACGTCGCCCTCAACACCACCACCTAAACGATTGTTGGTAACCATATTGGGATGCGCCTTAACCAACGGCAAAAATTTAGCCGCGCGCTCCTTGGTCATGTTGGTAGGTACGTCCCACCACAATTCAGCCACATCACCATAATTATTCAAGATCTCTTTTACCTGCGGGATGGCCACTTTATCTATATAATCATCAAAACTACCATCCTGCTTTTTATCCCAATGTCCGCCAGCAGCTGCGCCGCCCGGGTTGGTCCAGTCATTGGCCTGCGAGTAGTAAAAGCCCAGCTTCATACCTTGTTTACGGCAGGCATCAGCCAGCATTTTTATAACGTCCTTACCATAAGGGGTACGTTTTACAATGTTCCAGTCGCTTGCTTTCGAGTCGAACATCGCAAAGCCGTCATGGTGCTTGGTAGTGATAACAATGTATTTCACGCCGGCATCTTTAGCCATTTTCACCCATTTATCAGGATCATATTTTGTGGGGTTAAAATCCTTTGCGTAAGCCTGGTAAGTATCCACCGGGATCTTGGCATCATGCATCAGCCATTCGCCTAAATGATTAGAGTTTTTACCCTCATAAACACCGGCGGGTACACTGTATACACCCCAATGTATAAACATCCCGAAACGGGCCTTGTTCCACCATGCCATGCGGTCGGTTTCGACAACGGCATGTTTTTTAACAACCGCCTTTTTAGGCGTTTTATCTTTAGGCACATCAGCATTGGTAATGCCGGCATTTAACATAAAAGCAGCAGCCAAAAGGCCACTGCTTAAACCATAATATTTTTTCATTTATTCGGTTAAATTTTGGTGAATATTTAGTGCTACTTAGCAGTAAAATTAAACTTTAGGCGCCCATCCCGTTCGTAAGTACGGCTCCATAATTTTTGTGCTTCCGCATCATTAATAATGTGCGCGTTTTTAGGATCAAGGTGCAAATCGCGGCCAACGCGCCATGATATATTACCCAACTGCATAGCAACAACGCTCTTATAGCCCAACTCCACATCGCAGTTTGGCGCTTTGTTTTCGCGGATACTTTCCAGAAGTTACCCACGTGCTGCGCATCCATACCCGTGCTTGGGCTGGCGGTGTTACGGCCCTGTATACCGGCATCCTCTACCGGTCCTCCTTTTTTAATTTCTTTCACCAGTTTACCGCTTTGGTCGTATATGGTGTAATTCTCGCCGTCAGTGTTCAGGCTGCCGTTATCACCATAAAATATTACGCCGCGCTCGGCACCTTCTATCTTCATACCGTTCGAGCTGCGGTTCTCCCACATCAGCGATACACGGCCCGGATATTCTAACGTTACAATTTGCGTATCAGGTGTTTCCCACTCGTCCTCGAACTGGTAACGGCCACCTACTGATGAAACACGGGTTGGCAGGTCAACACCTAAACCCCAACGTGCCAGATCCACTTCATGTGTACCATTGTTTAACGCTTCGCCGGTACCATAGTGCCATTTCCAATGCCAGTTATAATGCACCAAACCATCCATATAAGGCTTACGCGGTGCAGGGCCCTGCCATAGTTCATAATCTAACCAGCTTGGTACAGCTGCCGGTTTATAATAATTTGCTTTACGGTTGTTGGTATACCAGGCTTTGGCAAAATATACGCGGCCAATAACACCGTCATGTAACTCCTTAACGGCTTGTATAGCCAACGGCGACGAGCGGCGCTGTGCGCCCATTTGCACTACGCGTTTATATTTACGGGCCGCGGCTACAGCCAATTCGCCTTCGTGCGGGTTATGGCTCAGTGGTTTTTCAACATATACGTGCTTGCCTGCCCGGCAACCCATTATAGCCATTGGCGCGTGCCAGTGGTCGGGTGTGGCTATGTATATGGCATCAATATCTTTATCAGCCATCACTTTGCGTACGTCGCCCTCGCCTTTCGGGGCATCGCCTTTACTGGCTGCGGCTACTTTTTCTGGGTGATGGGTATGGTGCGCGAATCCACATCGCATACGGTATTTACCAGGCAATTTGTCGCCTTTGCAAACGTGGTACACATACTGCCGCCGCGGCCGTTAAGCCCTATTATAGCTACGTGGATACGGTCATTAGCGCCTATTATACGGTTGTAGCTTTTGGCCGTAAAGCCAAAAGTACGGCTGCCTAATGCCAGGCCGCCGGTAGTAATAGCCACCTTCTTAATGAAGTCTCTTCTTTTTTCCATGGGTGTTGGAATAATTGGTTTTGTTTAATTAGTTTGGGTAACTAAGTTACAATTATTTCAATACGATGGTTAAAAATTGGTTAAGGTGATTTGTAATAATTTGGATATGGTTTGTATAGTGATTAGAGGTTGGTGATTAGAGATTAGTTGAAGCGGCAAATTCTAACCTCTAACCTCTAATAACCAGTCACTGCCGATTTAACATTTATTAACATGTACCGCCGTACGCTTACTGTTTTTGGCGCGTTAAACTATTTGATCAAACTAAACATTATGAAAACACAGACATCAAAATTATTAATTACCGCTTTAACGGCTTTAACCTTATTTATTTGCACTAATGTTAACGCGCAATCTGTACCAAAAAGCAACTGGCGCTTCGGCGTAGGTGTTGATGGTTTATTGCCCGTGGGTAACACTGCCAACACTTTAAATTTTGGATTAGGCCTTACACCAAGGTTACAATACGGCCTGTCTGACAAAGTTGCGTTAACCTTTACCAGCGGTATTTATCACTTCTTCCCAAAAACAGTTACTTACCCTGCTACGGGTAGTTTCCCCGGCTTTACAACTAAATACAAATCGGACATCATCCCGGTAAAAGTAGGCGCTAAATTCTTTATGGGTTCCAACTTTTATTTCGGGGCCGAATTTGGAGCAGGGTTTGAAGTGGCCGAGGGCGGTGGATCTGTTCACTTTATTGCTGCCCCTTCTATTGGATACGCTACTAAAAGATGGGACATCGGCGCCCGTTATGAAAACCTGAGCGGCAACGGTTATAGCGACGGTATTATAGGCTTGCGTGTAGCTTACGGCTTTGGATTATAGCAGTGCCATTCTTTCCTGTCTCGACAGAAATCCTTTAATAAGGCTCCGTTAAGACAGGAAATAATTAGTCATTAATAGTTTATTAATATTAAAAGCTTAAATATGTGCCGGCTAATAAAACACTGATATGAAATTACTATTCGGCACTCTACTCTTATTATCTTTACCGTTAATGCGTACTGACGTAGGCGCAGACAATATCCCTATCAATAAGATCCAGATCATTGGCTCGCATAATAGTTATAAAAAAGCTATCGATCCGGGTTTGTTTAAACTGATGCTGGCGAAGGACCCAAAGTCGTACCGGATAGATTATGAGCATATCCCGCTGGAAGATCAGTTGAATATGGGCCTGCGTAACACGGAGATTGATATTTATGCCGACTCGAAAGGCGGTAAGTACGCGCATCCTAAAGGTATGGAGTACGCGCCCAATCAACCCGCTTTTGATGAGAAGGGCGAAATGAACGAACCCGGTTTTAAGGTGTTCCATATCATTGAATACGATTATCGCAGCCATTGCCCTACGTTTAAAGATTGCCTTACCCAGCTAAAAAACTGGAGCGAGGCACACCCCGGCCATAACCCGGTATTTATCACTTTAGAAGCCAAAGACGATCCGGAAAGCAAAGCCGCTAATGTGCCCGAAACCTTTACCCCCGCCCTGTTTGATGAGTTGGATAATAACCTGTTGAAATACCCGGGCAAAAACATTTGCTGACACCCGACGACGTTCGTGGCAAAGCCGAAACGCTGGAAAGCGCCGTACTGACCAAAGGCTGGCCCACTTTAAAACAGGCCCGCGGTAAATTTATTTTTGTGCTTGATGATCAAAAACGTAAACGAAACCTGTACATGGCCGGCCATCCATCGTTAAAGGGCCGGGTGCTATTTGCCAATGCCGACCCGGCACACCCGAAGCGGCCATGCTGATCCGCAATAACGCTAAAAGCCCTGAAATACCGGGGTTGGTAAAGAAAGGCTATATCATCCGCACCCGTGCCGATAGCGATACCGAACAGGCCCGCACCAACGACAGGTCATATTTCGAGGCCGCCTGCAACTCGGGCGCGCAGATCATCACTACTGATTATTATCTTAAAAGCACGCATTTTAAATCAGACTACTCGGTATTTTTTGATGGGGCGAATAAATACTTCAGGTATAACCCGTTGTTTCAAGAGGGTAAGTAAATTTTGCGGCCTGACCGCGTAGACTCACCCGGTCTACGCCGGAAGGTAACAAGTTATCTCAACGGACTTGGTTCAGGGCCAACTGCCTATTCGGTGGCGGCGACGACTTTTTTCCGCCTCCAGCGGGTGGCCAGTCTGTTTTGTTTCTTTTCTTCATCGCCCAGTATAATGCCCCGGGGTTGAAGGCCTTCTACGCGGTCGAAAATGATCTTTAACACAGCGATACAAGGGATAGACAGGAACATGCCGGGGATGCCCCAGATCATTTCGCCGGCAAATACCCCAAGTACGGTAATTAAAGCATTGATCCTCACTTTCGACCCAACTACCAGCGGCAGTAAAACATTACTGTCTATAAGATGCGTTACAATGAGGGTAACAATCACCCAAACAGCCTGCGTGGCATCCGGCGAGGTGCCCAGCGTAACGATTGCGCTTAGAACTAGCGCGGTGAAAATACCTACATAGGGAATAATGTTAAGCAAGCCGGTAAGCAGGCCCAGCAGGATGGCATATCTCACGCCCATGCAGGTAAACACCGTACTCACCCCTATGGCCACAATACCCATCTCGACAAGTAACCCGATTATGTATTTACGGATCATATACTGTACCTGCTCCATGATCTCATATACGGTAGCCTTGTTTTCTTTCAGGAAAACAGACTCCGTGAACTTCATAATAAGCGTACGGTACAGTAGAAAGAAAAACGTATAAATAAACGTAAACACCAGGAACAAAAGGACAGCTGATACCGATAATACCGTTGCGCCTACCGCGGCCGTATCCGGCGAAAGCACTTTGCTGGTTGCCTCATTAGCTACCCTAAGCTGTTTGCCGCGGGTAATATGGAAATTATCCTGCACCCAGCCCCTGAACTCCCAAAGCGAACTTTTGATCTGTGCCTGAAATTGAGGCCACTCTTTAAGCAGGTCGGCAATTTGCGAACCGATAAAATAGATCAGTGTACCTATAAAAGTAACCAGCAATACTACCGCCACCATGGATGCCGCGCTCCGGGGTAAGCGTAATTTATATTCTAAAAAAGCCGCAACCGGCAGGAGTAATATGGAGAATAAGCACGAAAAAATAAGCGGGGCCAGTATTTCCTTTGCAATAATTATGATGAAACCCATTGCAAGCAAGCTGAATAATACGGCGGCCAGCTTGATATAAAAAGGGAAACTGTTAAATGCTTTAAGGTCCATTGTAATGTTGATTTAACGATGTATAAATATACACCGCGATCTATGAACATCCTAAAGTGATTTTAGTTTGCCGGGTCCCGGATCTGGCAACCTCAGGGTCTCCGTTGGAAGAACCTGAGGGCACGGAACCGGCAAACTGTGTTGACTTTTATCGCCAGCCCAAAGCAGGTGCAACATGCTCTAAAATAGCCGATAGCACGTGCACATTGTAATCAACGCCCAAAGTGTTTGGTATCGTTAGCAATAAGGTGTCGGCTTCCTGTATGGCTTCGTCCTTGGCTAATTCTTTTATCAGCACATCCGGTTCGGCGGCATAGCTCTTGCCAAATACCGCGCGTTTATTGGGTTCTATGTTACCAAAGCTGTCCTGCGCTTTCCCCTGCTGCCCGAAGTAAAGCCTGTCCTGATCGTTTACCAGCGCAAAGATAGAGCGGCTTACCGATACCCTTGGTTCGCGCTGGTGCCCTGCCTTCTTCCGGGCTTCTTTAAATAACCTTATCTGTTTAGCCTGCTGAATGTGCAGCGGTTCGCCGCTTTCATCAAATTTAAGGGTCGAACTTTGCAGGTTCATGCCGTTCTCGGCGGCCCAAACCGCAGTCGCGTTAGAAGCAGCGCCCCACCAAATGCGTTCGCGCAGGCCCTCCGAATGCGGCTCGAGGCGCAACAGGCCCGGCGGGTTGGGGAACATCGGGTATGGGTTAGGCTGGGCAAATCCTTCGCCTTTTAATTTATCCAAAAACTCCAACGCTTTTTGGCGCCCCATATCGGCATCGTCCCGGCCTCCTTCAGGTGCATAGCCGAAATAACGCCAACCCTCGATCACCTGCTCGGGCGAACCGCGGCTGATGCCCAGTTGTAACCGGCCTCCCGAGATCAGGTCGGCAGCGCCGGCATCCTCCACCATATACATGGGGTTTTCATAACGCATATCTATCACACCGGTGCCAATTTCTATTTTGCTGGTTTTGGCCCCGATAGCCGACAGTAACGGAAACGGAGATGCCAGCTGCCGTGCAAAATGATGTACCCTGAAATAAGCGCCATCCAAACCTATTTCTTCCGCGGCTACCGCCAAATCAATCGACTGCAGCAAGGTATCGCCCGCGGTACGGGTTTGATACGCGGGATGATCAGACCAATGCCCGAATGATAAAAATCCTATATTCTTCATCAATGCTTAATGTTTACCAGCAAATGTAAACATCCCGGCGGTGTGTGGTGGTCATGGTTGGGTAATAATGATTCGCGTTGGCTTTACACATGGGGATTGCAAATCGTCTATAATCTGGTCCGGGATTACAAATCTGGACCAACAGGTTGTCCCGCTTTAATTTATACTCATCTTCCGAAAAACAATGGGTATAAAGAAGCAAAAACTGGTTACTCCTATTAAGTGCCATAAAAATTCTTTAAATGTAAACCCCGCTATAGGTACTATAATTAAAAAAGAAACGACATATCTATTAAAACGCATATCATCCCTTGCACAAACAAATTTAATGTCTTGTTCTTGAAGAATACATCTTTAAGAATTAGGTAAACAACCGCTACCATTAATACTACAACAAATGAAACCAACAAAACAGATAAAAAATCTCTTTTATATAACGGTTCTATAAATATGCGTTGAGAAATATATAGAGTTGCGGTGCTAAACAAGCTTATTATTATTACTGAAAGTAAAAAGGCAATTATTTTATTCATATTTAACATCCTATTCGTCTTTTTAACTCTGCCAAACTAATTCTTCCTTCTAAATAATCTTTCACCAAATTATAATTAGGCCTGGCGATATAGTTTTTCTTACCATAAAATTCGGCATGACCACCATGGTTGTTTATATAATTGATCATGTTACTTTGCATAGCGGTCCACAATTGATCGGTTCGACGAAAACCATTAAAAAGAGTATTCCCCACAACAAATATCCAATCAGAAACGCGATCAACTCCCATGGTGTAAAAAGTGTATGAGCCCGGATTGTTCGGATCAGGATATATTCCAAACTCCCTGTTCCCTGAAACTGGGTGATTAAGATCAAATGGTGAAGTCATAGTAGAAAACTTGAAAAAGGTACCATTATTATTACTTTGATAATCAGATTCTATAACTGTACCATCATCTGCCATTTAAGCCTGTGGTCGGTGTTATCACCGCACCACTTGCAGTATTTATATATGCTCCATATAATACGTAAGTATATCATTTGGTTTATTGGTTAGGTAATATGAGGCCGATGAAAATTTATAATCCTCCGGCAATTCAGTTAAAGTTGCTTTTACCGGGTTGTTATGTATAGAATCTAACTTTTCTTCTAATACAGCTCTACTATACATAGTTGCAGTGTATGGTCGTCTTTCCCAAAATTGATACTGTCTATCGCCCTGTGTGCTTAGGTAGTTGGCAAGTTCCGCAGGGTAATTAATTAAAATAAATTTGAGTTGCTGTGCTGTAAACTTTGTGAAATGTTGTTGCACATTTTTTCAAGCCAAGCCGGTTGTTTGCACCACAATATATGAATATGGTTTGGCATAATAACGTATGCATATAACCATATTCTACCGTCGGCAACTAAAAATGATAAACTATCAAGAATGACCTGTTTGCGTTGGTCGGTGCTTAACAATGGCTGCCAATTTAAGCATGTTGCTGTAAAAAATTCAATGCCTTGCTGCATACTGCAATATACCTACTTTCCAGTAAAGTGGTGCGGTGATAACACCGACCACAGGCTGAATATATTATGGTCTTTCGTTATTAATACCTTGGCTCGTAAACTGCTGTACCTATAACAGGTTGTACTAAGATTGTATTAGGTTCAGCAATCATTTGTTTCGCAACATCATTATATATTTTTGCTGTTACATCTGAATAAGTATAAATTCTGGAGCGGGGTATTTTACAGTTTTCTTTCTTATTTTCTATAGTAAAGCAAAACCAGAGTTTTGTTATTTATCCTGAGTTCCCTCGCAAAACTATATTTTTTCAAGTAGGCAAAACTGTTTATCAGATCCGGGGTAGTATCTTCATTTATAAGTTGATAACTGGCTATTCTACTATTTTTATCAATCTTACATTTGATTATAGCATAGTACCAGTTACAATCATCCGCTATGCTTTGTGGTACTTTATAGGTTTTCCCTACAAAACGTTCAAAATCGTCAAACTTGTTTTTTGTCCGATTTGAAAAAAAGCTAAAACAGAGAGCAATAAAATAATTAAACTTTTCATTTTGATATTAGTAGATTCCTCCTTGCTATCGGAAGTCTTTGACTACATGGGCAATGTCACTTCGAACGACAAATATTATAAATCTGAAATAAGAGGAGGAATTACATGTATCATTTTATATTTAATTTCATGCCTAAGAAATTATACAGATATGGGATAAATATGCTATGCAATCCAACGGTTGTAACGTTGATAAAAATTGCCCTAGAATCAAAACCCGCTGCTAAAGTAAGCGGAAGTGACCATAAAGCAATCTCAAATAAAAAACAAAACGCTGCCTGCTTAAGTAAATTATTTGCGTTACCCGGAAATATGATTTTAAATAACAAATAGGCATTGTATGTTATAAACAATAGACCATAAGCATAAGCTAAGCTACCGCTAAACGACAACGTATCATGTGGAACAGAAAAAACTTTATTGTAAATTATGTACAATATAGTTCCACTAAAAAAACCAATTATTCCTATGGTTACTACATATCTAATAAAAACATTCATTTTTAGCATCCTATTTTGCTTTTTAATTGAGCTAAACTTATTTTCCCGTTTAAATAATCCTTAACTAAATTGTAGTTAGGACGGGCAATATAATTTTTCCTTCCGTAATATTGTGCATGCCCGCCGTGTGTGTTAATATAATTAATCATATTACCTTGCATCGCCGTCCATAACTGATCGGCACCATTAAATACTGTATTAAAAGTATTTATTGTAGAGAAGAACCAATCAGAAGTCCTGTCAACACCCATAGTATAAAAAGTATATGATCCCGGATTGTTTGGGTCAGGATATACACCGAATTCTCGATTACCTGAGACCGGGTGATTAAAATCAAGCGGTGAAGTCATAGTAGAGAACTTAAAAAAGTCCCATTACCATTACTCTGATAATCAGATTCAATAACAGTACCATCATCTGCCATATCGATATGTACAATAGCGCCAACAGATGCCGCCCCATATTGATAAAACAATTGAGTTTCATTTACTCCAAAGGCAACATAAGGACTAAAATTGGCTTGTCCTGATGTGAAATTATTCATGTTTTGTCTAAAATACTCAGTAAGGGTCGCCATATTCATCCCTGTTGGCATTGAGGTAATTTTAATAGGAAAAAAATCACTGTTTAAAATTTTACCTGAAGCATTTTCTAAACTCTGTAAATAGAAAGGGTCTATTGTTTGAAATTCTGAGGAAATAGCCTGTAAATTATTTATTCGGTTTAATAATGATTGGCTTAGATGAAAACTAGCAACATTTTGATACATGTTTCCAAAGTTATTGTAGGCTGCAAGTTCTAAAAGTTGTAAACTATCACATTCTATTAAAGATTCTAAGTTTTCATCTGATAAGCTATCTATTTTTGTACTTGGTGTTGGAACATTCACGACACACTGCTGCTGCGATGGTGGATTTGGCGGTGGAAATCCCGGATCACCCGGCCCATCTGTGGGTTCTTCACCCGGAGGCGCATTGCCGTTAACTTGTAAATGGACAGCGTTTACAACGGTGCCCGGCGGGCACTGCGGCGGTACAGGGGTACTATTACCACCGCTGCCGCCAGAAGAAGAGCCGCCTCCGCTGCTGGGCGGTGGATCCTCTCCACCTTCATATACAATACAAAACGAATTTGACACATATTGATCTGTTACCCTGCCATTTGTTGTTATAGTGGTAATAATATCATAACACTCTATGCCAATATTGTTATTTGTTTTTAGTTTTACATTTTGTGTGCGCTGTAACGATGACTGTTGCGGTTTTAGCTGTTGCCCATTTTTAAAACGGTAACCGTTTAAGTAACGGCCTTTTGCTGTATAGTATAAAACTAAGCCGCTAAAATTAGTATCGCGCTTATTATAAGTATTGCGTGCAAGTTTGCTTAGGTCGCCTTTTAAATAATCTTCATCGCCGATAATAGTCATAATGTAGGCATCATATTTCCCGTTGGTTTTGATCATTAAATAGGAGCTTAGGCTTTGCTCGGGCTTGTTAAGCTCTTTATTATGATCGCTATTTTTTAATACGGCATTAAACTTTGCTGATGCATCCAGCGGTATTTCAATTACATCGCTATTAAATCTTTTATAATGTCGCGGCTTTTGCCAATCGGGTTTTATTTTCTGACTTGCATCATGATCATTAACGCTGTTAGTCTGCAAGCTTGATTTATCAATTTTATTAACAGGATAGGCTTCGTTATACCAGCTTTTGGCTGCTGATACTTCCGGGTCGGTAATTTGGCTATCGATATCATTTCCGTTAAAATTCTTTTTACAGCTATGAATTACAAACAGTAAAAGGCAGGTTAGTAATACGGCAGAAAGTTTAAACAATAGTTGTTTGTGAGGGAAATCTTTTTCATGCGATAAGGTTAAAGTTATTAACTTATACGGTTTAGGTACCGGTATTGTTAGGCAAGATATTAAACCATTAGAATATTAGCAAAAATTATTTCGCACAATCTTCTGTTTATCCATCAAAGAAACGCCACCACCAACTGTTCCCACTCCTTTTCCAAAGATACATCAGGGCGGGTACGCTGTGCCTTGCTGTACCAGTAGTCGGCATTCCAAATATCGCCCTCTTTACGGTGCAGGTAGGCATGCACCCGGGCCGATTGCCGGTCTGTTAGCTGATCAACCTGTGCATGCGCTTCGTGCCAGTCGCCTTTGCCATCATACCAAAGGCTTCTTAGCTGTACCGACAGGCCGCCGGCTGGCTGGTCTGCGTTTAATGAGGCTTTGAATTCGGTTAAAGTTTTCATAGGCGTTGGATGCGATACTGCCCGCGCAAGGCCGACGTTATAAATCGCCTAAAAATACAAAAAAGCCAGTTAACCCAGCAGAAGTAACGATCAAACATTCAATTGTGCTATAGCTTCCTGAATAACAAGCCGGACGTATCACCACTGCTCAGTTCAAATCCGGTAATCTTGTTTTTGGTGTTTCGCCTGATAATTAGGTGACTTAAAAAATCATACCCCGGGAACAAGTTATCCGGACCAAGCAGGGCGACCTTTACGGGATCATGGTTTTTGTTGCTGATCCATAACTCATTTTCTTTCAGTTCGATCTTAAAGGACGATTCCAGTTCGTCGGAAAAGTAAGTACCTGTATAACCCGCCAAAAGTGATCTGGATAAGTGCACCTCTTTTACACGCGCCATTTTAATGGGCGTTGCCAATACCGGGCTGGATAGACCGGCCCAAGCCGTTTTAGTCTTCGGATCGGTAGTGAACCGATATTTGACGGATGAACGAGCGGCCATGTGAAACAGACCGGGAGCTTCTGCAACAAGCTCCGCGTTCCCATTGATGTACAGCTTTTTGGCCTTATAGGTAACGGCAATCTTGTAGCCGTTGGAAGCAACGTAATTACCTGCCCATTGGGTCAGTTCGGTAGCGTCACGGATAACCATAACCGGCGCGTCTTCGACCATAGCTGTGGTATTTTTCTTTACAGAGCTGTCAGGGACAAAGAGCTCCGCCAGTTGGTTGATCTTGTTATATACTTCCGCGTCTCCGTCGTTTCCAAATATCAGGAAGCCCGTTTTTAATTCAGGATATACGGCGATGATGGTACGGTAACCCGCCAGGCCGCCGTTGTGGACCAAGCGTATATGCCCGCGGTCCTGCGCCGAGTTGATGCCCATGGCATAGGTAATTTCCTTTCCGTCATTAAGTTTGCCGGGCGTAGTCATCAAAGCGACGTCCTTTAGCGTACCTGCTTTAGGCTGGTAGAAGTTCATTACCCATTTGGCCATATCCTCGATGTTGGTAAATAAACCACCGTCGCCAAGGGTATAAACATTTTGAACGGCATTCTGAAAGGCACCCTGGTTCTTTCCGTAGGACGCCGCCCGGTTTTTTATTACCGTCCCGTAATCATCAATAAAAGTACTTGAATTCATAGCCAGCGGTTTAAAGATAGCGGAATCGGTATAGGCCCTGAAACTTTTCCCGGTGACTTTTTTACGATCTCGGCCAGCAGGATGTAGTTAGAATTTGAATAGGAAAATTTCTCCCCGGTGTAAAGTTTAAAGAACGTTGTTTTTAAGCAGGTAAATGGCCTGTTCCCGGCTAAGCATACCATCGCCGTTCAAGCCAAAAACTCAGAAAGCCCGATGTCATCCCGGATACCACTGGTGTGGTTCAACAGGTTCTTTACGGTGATCTTCCTTCCACCAAAATCGGCCATCCGGGGCAGATAAGTATGAATGTCGTTGTCGAGGTTTACTTTTCCAGCGTTAGCCAGCATCGCTATAGCGTAGCCCGCAAATTGCTTCGATACAGAACACATGTAGAAAATGCTTTCAGGCGTATTTGGAACGCCGTTCTCCGGGTTGGCCAAACCGAAACCTTTGGCGTAAACCAGTTTATCGCCCCGGACAATCCCCGCGACGCATCCCGGCGCAGTATTATTATTCCACTTGGCAAATAGCTGGTCAACCTTAGCGGTAAGGCTATCCGGCAATGTTTGTGCGTTTGTAGCGCTAACGCTAAAAAGTAAAGCGCAAAAAATTAGTAGTGTGTAAGTTTTTATCATCTACGTTAAAGACGCTTGTTTATAAAAATAGTTACCATGAAAATTGACTTCTGGGGTTAGTTGGGATTTGTAATGCCAGATTAAAGTTGTTGCGATCTCTGGATCAACGTGTGGAATTGTGGATGAGATTGCAAATCCCCGTAGAGTGGTCCGGGATTGTAAATCCGGACTAACGGTCAACATAAACTCAAAGATAATATAAACTTGTGTGTTAAATGGTGACGCTATATTGTCAGTCAGGCTGTTTCGCGTATTTTACGTGTTCAAACAAATAAAATTTTCGACATTCAACTCACTATCAACAGGTTAAATGCAAAATCTTGTTTCATTTTGTTTCACGATTTTTCTGCAAACAGCTATCTGTCAACCTATTAGGTCAAAATCTTGTTTCACCTGTTTCATTTGTTTCACACGCGCGTGAAACAAAACACTTACAAGGACACGCCGCGTTTCCGGGGGATGAAGTCGTCCTGCCCTAACTGCACCGACTTCGGCTGTACCACACCGCTGGCAACATCTATCACGTAGTTTAAAATGCGTTCGCCAACCTGGTCGATAGTTTCGGTGCCTTCTATGATGGTGCCGCAGTTAATATCGATGATGTCGGGCATCTTGTCGTAAATGCGGGTGTTGGTTGATAGCTTGATAACCGGGGTGATGGGGTTTCCGGTTGGCGTACCCGGGCCCGTAGTAAACAACACCACGTTAGCCCCCGATCCTACTTCGGCCGTTGTGCTCTCCACATCGCTGCCGGGGGTGCATAACAGGTTAAGGCCGGGTTTGGTCACCTTCTCAGGGTAATCCAGCACCGCTGCCACAGGCGAGTTGCCGCCCTTTTTAGCCGCCCCTGCCGATTTGATGGC
Organism: Mucilaginibacter humi; assembly: GCF_013087555.1. Lineage (NCBI taxonomy): Bacteria > Pseudomonadati > Bacteroidota > Sphingobacteriia > Sphingobacteriales > Sphingobacteriaceae > Mucilaginibacter > Mucilaginibacter humi. The sequence goes on along the minus strand of NZ_JABFCR010000021.1, from coordinate 1,971 downwards.
ATCGGTAATCAAGCCATCCTTAATATTTCCCGGCGACGGGTTAGCGTAAAAGCCCGAGCCATCTGCCTCGGCACGGGCGCTGTAGGTGCGCATCAGGCTGATGAACCTTTCGGCAGTAGGTACGTCGACACAGCGGTCGCTTAGCTCCTGCTCTACCCCGCAAAGCTCAGGGAACTCGGCCAGGATAACGCTGCCCCCGGGCTCACCAATACGTCGGACACATAGCCCAGCGCCGGGTTTGCCGAGATACCCGAAAACCCGTCGGACCCGCCACACTCCAACCCGATACAGATCTTGTTGATCGGCGCGGGCCGGCGCTCCTGCCTATTGGCTTCTATTAAGCCCGCGAAGGTCCGCTTCAGCGCTTCCTGCATCAGGGTGCTTTCCTTGCCTATCTTCTGCTGCTCCAGCATAATCAGCGGCTTGCTGAAGTTAGGGTCGCGTTTCTTTATTTCGTCTTCCAGTATGCTGATCTGCGCGTGCTGGCAGCCCAGGCTAAGCACGGTAGCGCCCGCCACATTGGGATGGGTGATGTAACCGGCTAACAGTCCGCACAGCGTCGCTATCGCTCTTGGTACCGCCGCAGCCCATATCATGGGTCAGAAACTTAATACCATCTATATTAGGGAACAGCTTGTTTGACCGCTGCTCAACCGAATCTGTCTGCAGATCCGCATTCAAAATAGCCTCAACTGAGTTACCTGTTTGATATAGATCGATCAGGCTATCCACTTCGTTCTCATAAGTCTTAGCCTTGCGGAAACCTAGTTTCTCAACCAATGCGTCCTTCAACACCATGATGTTGCGGTTCTCGCAAAACACCAAGGGTATAACCAGCCAATAATTAGCCGTCCCTACAGATCCGTCCGCGCGGTGATAGCCTAAGAAAGTCCGTCCTGCAAATTTGTCCACCTCGGGCTTATGCCAGTCTAACTTGCGCTCGCCCAGTTTAAAGTCGCTGGCAGCGTGGTGTATGTTCGCGGTAGTGATAGCAGCGCCTTTAGCAATTGGGCCGTTTGTTTTGCCTACCAATACGCCGTACATATAAATTTCGGCACCGGCGGCAAGGTCGGTTATGGTAAACTTATGCTTGGCGGCTACGTCGGTTAGCAGGGTTATGTAATCGCCGTTAAAAGCAACGGTGGTTCCGGCGGTTATATCCTGTAAAGCAACCAGCACATTATCATGCGGATGTATCTGTAAAAACGTATTGATGCGGTCTGTCATCGGGAGTAATGGTTATTTACTTTCATTGAAAGCGTCGGCTAAATTAGCTAATCTTTTATAGCAATTATATAATCAAAGGGTTAAAAATAGCTGCAATTATGCAATCGATGCAGGTAGCCAACTATTTCAAATCAAGCTCAATTACCGGTATCTCATAAAGGGGTTTCTTCTTTGGTAGCGTTACAACCAAATCACCATCATTGGCTGTTGATGGCTTATTTATAACCTCTGAATGGTCATTTAACAGCTGCGAATACCTGATCTTTCCATTATACCCCGGCAGCACCAGTTTACCATCAGCCGGATAAGTAAACAGGTGGACGTAAAGCTTTTTAGCAGCCGCGTTATAAGTCAGCTTTGTACCTTCGGGCACAGTGTAGGTAGCTGGTGCATAGGTACAATTGTAAATGGCTTTGCTGTTGGCATGCATCCAGTAGGCCATGCTGTCCAAAGCGTTGGTTGCACGGTAATCAAACTCGCCGCGACCTGTTGGCCCTACGTTTAAGATAAGGTTACCGCCATTAGCAGTTGATGTGATTAACAGATCCAATAACTGGCGATGTGTTTTCCAGCTGTTCTCATCGCGGTAATAGCCCCATGAGAACAGCTGGAAAACACATCGCCGTTATTGGACTCCTGTTAATCACATCAGCTGCTAATGGCGGTAACCTTATCGCAAGCAATAAGGGCCAACAGGTCGCGGCGAGTTTGATTACCAGTGTGGCAGCATGGCCTACTGGATGC